>JACVXW010000236.1 GCA_015661135.1 Chloroflexota bacterium | reverse complement strand
CCACCAGGGCCGGCCCGAGTCTCCGTCTCATGATCGAGGGCTCCTCTTGCTCAGACTCGTTCGGGGTCTCCTCCGGCCGGGAGGAGACCCCGAAATGCTACCGGGATAGGCGTCGTGGCCTACCGGACGTTGTACCGCTCGACCGGGCTCCAGACGCTGTTGGCGTTGTACGAGGGGGTCGGGTTGGCGATGCTCCGGGCATACCAGCTCCCGCCGCTCGTGAACTTGAACGTCGTGGCGGCCTTGCCGAGGGCGTCGATGACCACGTCACGCGTCGTGACCAACGTCCATGCCCCGCCGGAGAGCCGGTAGAACCGGAACGAGACCGTGGCCGCAGGGAGCTCCGGCCGAGCCGGGCGAACCGTGGTGGTGAAGGTAATGGACGTGTTCCGGGCGATCGAGCGGATCAACCCGCCGTTCGTGGGCCGCAGGAGCGCGATCTGGCGGACGACCGTCCTCGTCGTATTGCTCGTCCCGGCCAGGAGGTCTCCCGAACCCGCGAAGGCCGCGTTGTAGAACATGTTCGTGGCCGGCTTGTACAGGAACGTCGCCGTCCCGGTGGAGCCGGTCGTGAGTGTCGCGAGGGTCGACCAGGTGAGGCCGTCGCGGGACCCCAGGAGGGTGAACGTCTTGCCGACTCCGTTGACCGCGAAGACGGTCGTCACGGTCACGTACTGGCCCCACGTGATCACGCTCGCCGAAGTCGACACGGTGATCGCCGCTCCGGGTGCCGTCACCGTGAAGGGATCGGACGTGGCCGCGGCCAGCGTCGCGACGCCCACGATGCTCGTGGGGATTGCGTTGAGTGTGTAGCCCACGCCGCTGGTGGTGATCTTGCAGCCGCTGTACGTGGCCTTGCCCGCGTTGCCACCGCTGGTGGTCGTCGCGATCGTTATTGACGGTGTGCACGACAGCACACCCGCCGGCAGGCCGGGGTTGGTCCCGATCGTGAGCGAGACATTGGCGCTGACGCCCGTTGTCACGATGTTCCCGCCCGCATCGGTGATCGCGACGACGGGCTGCGTCGTGAATGCCTGGCCGGCGGCCGCGCCGGCGGGCTGCGTGATGAACGTGAGCTTCGTCGCGGGACCCGCGACGACGTCGAACGCGGCACTCTCCCAGATGCTCGTGCCGTATGTCGGCACGGAAGTGGCCACGAGCTTGTAGGCGGTCCCGCTCTTGTTGATCTTGCAGCCGGTGAACTGCGACGAACCGGCAGTCGCCCGTAGGAGGTTGCCCGCCTGATCGCAGGTGAGCACGGCCCCGACCGCGCCGGTGCCGGCCTTGATCGACAGCGTGATGGTCGTGGTCGAGTCGTTGACCGCCTTGTTCGTCGTGAAATTCGAGGTTCCGCTGCGAACAGTCACCTTGGGCTGGTTCGTGAAGGCAACTCCGCCCTGGGCCTTGCCGCCGCTCCCGGCGCCACCGCCCGGCTGCGTCTCGAAGCCGAGGTTGTCCGGGATGTCGAACAGGGCGCTGTTGGCTGGGGTGAGGGCAGGGCCCCCGCCCGTCGTGTCCGAGGCGAGCAGCTTGTAGCCAATGCCCGTCCCGGTGATCAGGCAGCCGCTGAACGTCGCGACGCCGGCGACGGGGGCGACCGCGGATGTGCATCCACCGAGTGTCCCCGGTCCGCCCGTGGCCGGGGCGACCTTGGTCAACGTGATCGCGTAGGTCCCCGTCGTGACGGTATTACCGACGGCATCCAGGATCGCCACCTTGGGCTGAGTCGTGAAGACAACGCCGCTGGGCGTGGTGCTTGGCTGCTGCGTGTAGCCGAGCTTGGCGGCCGCGCCCGGAACTTCCGTGAGCGTTCCGTAGTTGGTGGATCCGCCCGGACCCGTGTTCCCCGTGTTGGTGATATTGCCGGTCCGTTGGGCGGCGCCGCCGAGGGACCCCACCGTCGGCCGCACCTGCAGGCCGCTGTATGTGGCGGTACAGGGCGCCGTGGACTGCGCGGTCACGGTGACCGTCACCGTCGTGGCGGCGAACGACAACGCACCGAAAGCGAGGGCCGTACAGCCTGTGCCGCCGGCGCCGAGTGAGCCGGGCGAGCCGGTCGTCCTGAACTCGAAGCCGGATGGAGCCGTCAGCACGATCGTGCCGTTGTTGACGAGCTGGCCGGCGGCATCCTCGACGATCTGCGGACCAATCAGCGTCGTCCATGCAGGCGACGGCGCGTCGGCCGCTGTGTCGGCAGCGATCGCCGAACCTCCGGTCGCGGCGACGACGGAGGCCGCACCCAGGACGGTGGCCACCTGTCCCGCTGGCAGGAGCGCTGCGAGCAGGGCACCGGTCATCGCGAGCGAGGCGAGTCGGCGGGCGTGTCGGAATCGGCTTGGCGCGACGTTCATCGAGCTCCCCTTCTGGAGGCTGTGCGGGTCCGCTTCGAGTGTCGAGGTCCACCCATCATGAGAGCGTACGCTTATCGGCCGATTATCACGGCTGCGGCGCTCAATGCAATCTTCCGGGCCCGAAGCCTGCTTCGGTGCTACCCGGACGCCGATGGAGCGCCGGCGGTTCCGCTGCGCGATCCGGCGACCTCCGATACCGTGGCCCGACCGGCATGACCGCAATTCCCCTGACCCTCAACGCACCCCGTCGCGTCA
>JACVXW010000235.1 GCA_015661135.1 Chloroflexota bacterium | reverse complement strand
CCTCCACGCTCCTGCCGGGTCGGGAAGAGGATGGCATCCTACGCCGATGGAGGACTCCGCCAGACCGCGCAGCCCAATACGCAGTCGGATCCTGGCCCTCGCCATCATCGTCACGGGCACGGTCTGGATCCTCCAGGGACTCGGGGTCCTGACGGCCGGCCGGAGCTTCATGATCGGCGACCCGACGTGGGTCGTAATCGGGGCGGGCTTCGTAACCCTGGGTGTCCTTCTCACGGTGCGCAGCTGGCGTCCGTCGCCGCCCGGCTGACCCGCGCAGTCAGGCGTTGGCGAGGAGCGCCTTCCAGTCGGCCTCGTCACGGCCGGCCGCGAAGCCGTTGCCGATCCGGATGAGGGGCAGGCGGAGCAGCCGCTGATCGGCGAGCAACCGCGCGCTCAGCTCGCCGGGCTCCATCCGCATGTACCCGAGGCCGGCGTCGGTCCAGGCGCGGCACGCGGTGTCGGCGAGCGCCGGCGCGCCGAGCCGATCAACGAACCGCCGCAGTTCGCCGGCGGCCATCGGCTTGCGCCGAAGGTCGACGAACTGGATCGCCAGGCGCCGCTCCTTGAAGAAGCGGAGGGCGGCGCGCGTCTCGGTCGAGTCCTCCCGGCCGAAGACCTGGATGAGCGGGCCGGCGGGTGGCGAGGCCGGACTCACGAGCCGCCGCTGGCGACGGGCTCCAGGACGACGATCGGGATGTGGTGGCTCGCCTCGGCCCGGTAGAGGCGAAAACCCGGATACGCGCCGGCGGCCCGCTCGAAGATCGACTCGTACTCGTCACCGGAGACCTCGCGGCTGCGGACCGCCTGGCGAGCACCATGCACCTGGATCGTGCCGTTCGGGTTCTCGCTGAGGTTCTGGTACCACGCCGGGATCTCGCCGCTCCCGCCCCGCGATCCCACGACCGCCCACGACCCCGGCGGTACCGCCACGGGATAGGCGAAAAGCGCAACGGTCCGAGGCGCTCCGGAGCGCCGCCCGAGCGCCGTCAGCAGGATCATCTCCGAGCCAAGGACCCGACCCAGGAAGCCGCGCCCGCCCATCCATCGATAGAGGAGAGGATGGAGTAGGCGGGCGAACCATGAGACGCTGAAACGCCCGATCAGGCGATAGGCGGCGACGGGCAGGGCCATCGGGCGAAGGGTAGCCGGTCGGCTACCATGCGCGGCACAGGAGGTGCCCGGTGTCGGTCTGGTTCACGGCTTGCCGAACGCTCCGTCAACATCACCGTGATCGTGAGCGTCGCCGAGGACACGGATGGCGCGCGCATGCTGACGACGTCGGATCCGGCGGCCACGCGGGCGGCATTCCAGGGTCTGGGACTCGCCTTCGAGGAACATGACGCGTCCGGCGGCACAGACCCGCACGAGATGAGCGTCGCCGACCTCCGCGCCCGCTGAGCCGGGCACGACCCGTGACCCGTCGATCCAGCCAGCCGCCCACCGTCGCGGTTCGGGTAGTCGTCGCCGATGGGCCCGCCACGATCTCGG
Organism: Chloroflexota bacterium; assembly: GCA_015661135.1. Lineage (GTDB taxonomy): Bacteria > Chloroflexota > Limnocylindria > Limnocylindrales > CSP1-4 > UBA5189. The sequence goes on along the minus strand of JACVXW010000235.1, from coordinate 3,046 downwards.
CGCTCATCGATCGCATCGGTGCGGCCGGCGGCGTCCTTCGGAACCTGTCCACCGTCCGACGGCTCGAGGCGAGCCCGGATGCCGGTGCCGATGAGGCCGTTGAACGCGTTGAGGTCGAGATCGAGGTCGAGGGGCTGGACGAGGAGGTGCTCGTCCGGACCGTCCACGCCACGCCCGGGGTGCGCGCTCACCGTCTGACCCGGTCGCTGGATCGAATCTTCGGCAAGCGGGTGATCGTCATCGGCGGCGGCGCCCAGGTCGCCCAGGTCGCGCTCGGTGCGGTCAGCGAGGCCGACCGCCATAACCTTCGCGGCGAGCGGATCTCGGTTGACACGATCGCGCTCGTCGGCGAGAAGGAGATCGCCGCGGCCGTCCGGGCGGTGGCGGACCTGCCCGGGAACTCCGCGAGCAGGGCATCCCGATCATCTGCCTGAACATGGTCGGCTCGATCACCGAGGTGGCCGATCTCGTGGTCAGCGACCCGGTCCAGGCCGGCACGATGGCCGTGATGGCGATCTCGGACACCGGCACCTTCGACCTCGCCCGCCAACGCGGCCGGCGGTACTGAGCGCGCGCCGCCACGAGCACTTGACGGAGCCTTCAGCGGATGCGCATCGCGACCTGGAACGTCAACTCCCTCAAGGCTCGGATGGAGGCCGTGGAGGGCTGGCTGGACCGGGTCCAGCCGGACGTCCTCTTGATCCAGGAGACGAAACTGTCCGACGCCGACGCCCCGGTGATGCCGTTCCAGATGCTCGGCTACGACCTGGTCCACCACGGCGAGGGCCGCTGGAACGGTGTCGCCATAGCCACGCGGGTCGGGGCCGAGGACGTCGTCACGAACTTCGGTGACGGGCCGGTACGGGACAGTTCCTCCGGTGCCAGCGTCGCCGTTTCGGAGGACGATTTCGACCCGCTCCACGAGGCGCGGATGCTGTCGGCGCTGTGCGGCGGCGTGCGGGTCGTGACCCTGTATGCGCCGAACGGACGGGTCGTCGGCTCGCCGTTCTACGACGGGAAGCTGCGCTGGTTCCAGCGGCTGTCCCGCTGGCTCGCCGACACCCGCTCCCCTGCCGAACCGCTCGTGCTTGGCGGCGACTACAACGTCACGCCGTCCGACGAGGATGTCTGGAGCGCCACCCGTGCCCACGGCGGGACGCACGTGTCCGACCCGGAACGCGATGCCCTGGCCCGCCTGCGGGCGTGGGGGCTGACCGATGCCTACCGCACCGTGAACCAGGCCCCGGGGCGGTTCTCCTGGTGGGACTACCGGGCCGGCATGTTCCACCGCAACGAGGGCATGCGGATCGACCTCCTGTACGCCACGGTGCCGGTCGGGGAGCGGGTCGTCTGGGCGGAGATCGACCGGCAGGCGCGCAAGGGACCGCCGATCCCGTCCGATCACGCGCCGGTCGTCGTGGACCTGGACGAGCCGGGCCATCCCTTCGATCCGGGATGGGAAGGCGCGCTGGAACGAATCGCCGCGCGAACGAGGCCCCGCGCTCAGGGCTGATCGGATTGGCGACACCCTGCTCCCCGGCACTCGAGATCCGGAGCCCGTCCCGTCCTCCGCGTCTGCCACCCCGCCGGCCCGGTCGAGCCGCTATCGTGGCGCCATGTACCGGACGTCCCCGTTCCACGAGCGGACCAGCGCGCTGAGCGAGACCGGTCTGTGGGAGCACTGGGCAAACCACCTGACCGCCGTCAAGTACCAGTCGTCCGAGAAGGCCGAGTACTTCGCGATCCGGAATTCGGCCGGTCTCTTCGACAGCTCGCCGCTCTTCAAGTACCGCTTCCATGGTCCCGACGCGGAGCGGTTCCTCGCCGGCGTCATGGCCCGCGACCCCCGAACGCTGGCCGTGGGTCGCGCCCAGTACACCCTCTGGTGTGACGACCGTGGTTTCGTGATCGAGGACGGCGTCCTCCTCCGGACCGCGGCGGACGACTTCCTGCTGACCGCGGCCGAGCCGAACCTGGCCTACTTCTCGGACCTTGCCGGTCGGCTGGACGTCGGCATTCAGGACGTGAGCGACGCGTACGCCGTCCTTGCCGTCCAGGGACCGCGCTCGCGGGCGCTGCTGGGGCGTGTCGCGACGGGCGTCGAGGAACTCCCCTACTTCGGGCTTGCCATGACCTCGATCGGCGGCGTGGACGTCATCGTCTCGCGGACCGGCTACACGGGAGACCTGGGGTACGAGATCTGGGTGCCGGAGGACGGCGCGATCGCCGTCTGGGACGCGGTCTGGGACGCCGGACGCGGCTACGGCGTGGTGCCGTTCGGCATGCTCGCCCTGTACATGGCCCGGATCGAGGCGGGGCTCATCCTCCTGGACGCGGACTTCCGGTCCAGCCGATTTGCCTGGACGGACAAGGACCGGACGACCCCCGTCGAGCTGGGCTTCGAGCGACTGTTCCGGGACATCGACACGACGGACCGTGCCTTCGTGGGGCGGGACGCGATCCGGCGCGAGCTGGCCGAGGGAACGTCACGCTGGAAGCTGACGGGCCTGACGGTCTCGTGGCAGGACTGGGATCGCCTGCACGACGCCGCCGGCATGATCCCGCCCAAGGACCACACGCCCATCCAGGACGAGTATTACCTCTACGACGACGACCTCCACCAGATCGGCTACGCATCCAGCCTGATGTACTCCCCGATGCTCCAGCGCCACATCGCGCTGGCCCGCGTTCCGCTGGACCGTCAGGCGCCGGGCTCGCGGGTGAAGCTGGAGTGGCCGGTCAACCACCGCTACGAGTACTTCGAGGCCGAGGTGGCCCGACTCCCGTTGTTCGACCCGCCGCGGAGGACTGCCTGACATGCCCAAGCCTGCGTCGGGAACCACGAGGGCCGGGGGCGGCTCGGCGGCCTTGAACGCCGCCGCGGCGGGAACGGCGGCGTCTGCCACGGGCGACCGGCAATGGGACGCGATCGTCATCGGGGCCGGACACAACGGCCTCACCAACGCCGCCTACCTGGCCCGCGCCGGGCTGCGCACGCTCGTCCTGGAGCGACGCCCGCTCGTAGGCGGTGCGGCCATCACCGAGG
>JACVXW010000234.1 GCA_015661135.1 Chloroflexota bacterium | reverse complement strand
GGACCTGCCACTCGTCCAGGCCGCCCATGACCTGGGCTTGCCGGTCCACGCCTGGACGATCAACGATCCGGTCGAGATGGCCCGGCTGCTCGACATGGGCGTCGATGGGATCATGAGCGACCGCCCGGCCGTGCTCCGCAGCCTCCTCGAGGAGCGCGGCCAGTGGCATACCGCACCGGCCGGCGCGTAGGATCGAGCCGACATGAAAGCGGATGCATCGGCCGCGCTCGCGCGGCTGTACGACCTCGACCTCTCCGCCGATCCCGGCGACGTTGACCTGTACCTGGCGCTGGCCGCCCGCACGGACGGGCCGGTCGTGGAGCTCGCGGTCGGGTCCGGCCGAGTCGCGGTTCCCCTCGCGGAAGCAGGTTACGAGGTCACCGGGATCGACCTGGACCCTGCGATGCTGGCAAGGGCCCGGATCCGGGCGACCACGGCAGGTCTCGCTGTCGCCCGGCGCGTCCGGCTGATCGAAGGCGACCTGTTGACCACGAGACCGGACGGCAGCGGCGAGTTCGGCCTTGCGATCCTGGCCCTGAACTCGATCCTGGTGCTCGGAGGCCATGACGTGCAGCGGCGGGCCATCGCCGTCCTCGCGGACCTGCTTGCGCCCGGCGGGATCGCCGTCGTGGATGCGTGGCAGCCGCTCGCCGAGGACCTCGATCGATATGACGGACGCCTGTCTCTCGAATGGCTGCGGCACGATGGGGAGACGGAGCGTGACGTCATCAAGCTGGTGGCTGTCTGGTTCGATGGGGCGACACGCGATGTCACCCTGACCACCGTCTTTGACGAGGCGCTCCCCGGCGACGCACCGATCCGCTGGACCCGGGTGGACGCGCTCCACCTCATCTCGGCCGATGAACTGCGAGCGCATGCGATCGATGCCGGCCTCGTCGTGGAGGTCGTGGCGGGGGACTACGGGCTGACGCCGCTCGGGCCCGGCGACGATCGGGCGATCCTCATCGCCAGGAAGCCCGCACGGGACTGAAGGCAGTCAGCGGACGGACCACCGACGGGGGACCCGGCCGATCCGGCCCGTGGTACCTTTCTGGCCCATGGCATCGAGCGACCAGATCCGCCTGCTGCTGATCGAGGACGTGCCGCAGGTGGCGCAGTACGTCCGGGGTCTCCTTGTCTCGCAGAGCCAGATCAAGCTCCTCGACGTGTTGACCGACGGGGGTCAGGCGCTGGCCCAGGTCCCCGAGGTCCGGCCGGACGTCGTCATCGTGGACGCCCTGCTCCAGGGCAGGATCAAGGGACTCCAGGTCGTCAAGCAGCTGCACGAGAGCGGCGCCGGAGTGCCGGTGATCGTGCTCACGGTGCCCCAGCAACCTGTCAACGTGGACCCGGATGGGGGGATCTTGGGCGTCCTCTCGATGCCCTTCTCCGGGTACGACCTGATCTCGCGTGTGACCCAGGTTCACAAGGACCACGCCGCCCTGAGCGAACGCGCCGCCTCCACGACGATCGCGGTCTTCGCCCCGAAGGGCGGCGTCGGCAAGACGACGATCGCCTTCAATCTCGCGGTTGCCGCGGCGAGGATCGGCGCTCGGACCGTCGTCATCGACGGCAGCATCCAGTTCGCCGACATGCGGGCCCTGCTGCGCGTCCCTGCTGACTCGCCTTCGATCCTCGATCTGCCCACGGACCGGGTCGCGGAGTCGGATCTCGCCGACGTTATCTGGCGGGACCCCTCAGGCATTGACATCCTGCTGGCGCCGCCGCGGATCGAGATGGCCGAGATGGTCACGCTGCGGGACGTCGAGAAGGTGCTGTCGCTCCTCCGCAAGCTGTATGACATCGTCGTCATCGACATGTCGATGGCGCTTGACGAGCTGAACCTGGCCCTGCTGGACCGGGCCGACACCATTCTCGAGATCGTGACCTACGACTCCACGACGATCCACAACACGATTGCCCTCGCAGACACTTTCCGCGTCATCGGCTACCCCCCGACCAAGGTCCAGTACCTCGTCAATCGAGCCGATTCGAGTGCGGGCATTGACCCGGCCGATCTCTTCCGGGCACTCGGGCGGGCGCCCGAACACCAGGTCCGGTCCGATGGAGCGGTCGTGGTTGCCGCAAACAACCAGGGCGTCCCGTTCGTGCTCTCGGATCCCGGAGCCGGGGTGAGCCAGGACATCGAGCGGGTCGCCGCGAGCCTGGTGCCGGGTGGCCGCCTCGCCGCTGTCGGCGCTCGCTGAATCGACGGGCATGGCCGATCCTCGACCGATCGGGGTCTTCGATTCCGGCGTCGGGGGGCTCACTGTCCTGCGCGAGATCCTCCGGCGCAGCCCGGCCGAATCCACGATCTATCTGGGCGACAACGCCCGGGCGCCGTACGGCATTCGCCCAGATGGCGAGGTTCGGGCCTTCAGCGTCGAATCGATCGACCTGCTCGTCGAACGCGATGTCAAGGCGATTGTCGTGGCCTGCAACACGTCCACAGCGGTCGCGATCGGAGACCTGCGTCGCCGCTACGACCTGCCCGTCCTCGGCGTCATCCGCCCCGGCGCGGTGACCGCATCGCTCACGACCAGGAATCGGCGGGTTGGGGTGATCGCCGTCGCCGCCGCGCTCGCACCGCTCCTGGGAGAGCGGGACACGGCCGGCGAGTTCATCTTCCCGCTGCCGCCGTCGGCCCGGATCGACACACTCCTCCTGGGCTGCACGCACTACCCCTTGCTGCGAGGCGCGATCGCCGCGGTTGCCGGAGAGGGGATCGCGATCGTGGATTCGGCATCCGCCACCGCGTCGGCGCTGGCGGAACTGCTCACGATCAACGGGCTTGAGGCGCCCGCGGATGGCGCCGGGAACGAGGGAGCCAGCCGGAACGGATCGGCGAGCTCGGGCAGGGACGCGGGCGCTGCCGTCCACCTCCAGCTGACCACCGGCGACGTGACGGCCTTCCGGGCGATCGCCGGGCGGATGTTCGGGGATGCGTTTGCGGATGTGTCCGGCGTCGAGGTCCGGCCGGCGGTGATGACGTCGCGGCTCGGCCGATGACGACGGACGGCGACACGAAGGGCGATCGCGGGCCGGACTGGGCCACAGATCGGCGCTGGCAGGCGGGCTTCATCGTGGGATCAGTGCTCGGGGTGGCGGCGGCCCTCCTCGGGCGACGGGCCGAGCGTTCGGCCCGTCGCGGTCTCGTTGACTGGGACGCCGTCGAGCGGCTCGCCATCGCCCGCGCTGCGAGCGCTCCCGGGCGGCTGACACCGCTCGAACTCCGGGCGGCAGACACGGCCTATCGGGACGCGATGGCCGTCGTGGTCCCGCGCCTCGCCGCCGCGCTCGGGCGATCACTGCCCGGCGTCGTGGATCGCGCCGCCGTCGTGGACCGCGCCGGCTGGGTGCAGGCCAACGTCGTCA
>JACVXW010000047.1 GCA_015661135.1 Chloroflexota bacterium | reverse complement strand
GGATCGCTGATGAGGTTGACCGCCGAGAACCGCTCGTTCGCCATCGTGGTCAGGCCTCGCCGCGCTTGAGGGCGCGCCGGTAGGTGGCCCGGACGTCGTCACGGAGCGCCTCCGGCGCGAGGACCTCCACGTCGTCGCCCCAGGACAGCACCCAGAGGCGGACCTCGATCGTGCCGCTGACCGTGGCCCGCCAGAGGAGCGACCCGTCCGGCTGCGGCTCCAGGTGCTGGCTGGGATGCCAGATCGTCTCGGCCACCCGGCCGGCGACGGCGGCTGCGAACCGCAGCTCCACGGTGACACTCGGCTGGTCCGCGATGATGTCCCAGGCTTCCCGGAGCATCGATTCCACCGTCCCGGGCTCGGGCGGTTCGAACCGTCGCGGGGTGACGGTCACCGCGCGGATGCGCTCGATCTTGAAGGTCCGGAGGCCGGCCTTGCCCTCGTCGAACCCGATCAGGTAGAGGGCGTGGGTCTGGGTGGACGGTTCGATCAGATACGGCCGCACCGTCGCCCGGCGGCTGACGCCGGCCCGGCCCTCGTAGCGGGCCCCGGCGTAGTCGATCTCCACGATCCGCCGATCCGCCCAGGCGCGGGTCAGGGCGTGGACGTGCTCAACGAACTTCGTATCGCGGCGCGCGCGCTGGAGGACGTCCAGGGACCTCGCGACGTGCTCGGTCAGGGGTGCCGGCAGGCCCTCGGCCAGCTTCTCGAACGCCGAGGCGAGGTCCGGGTCGTACTTGTCGGCGTAGCGGACCATCAGCCGCGTGGCGAGGAAGACGGCCATCGCCTCGGAGGTCGTCAGCTTGAGCGGGGGCAGGAAGGACGACTCCAGGATCCCCCAGCGTCCCTCGTCTGACCAGGTGGGCATCCCCAGCTCGCCCTCGAGGGCGACGAGGTCCCGGTAAGCGGTTCGACGCGAGATGCCCAGGCGTTGGGCGATGTCCTCGGCGCGGATCCCCTGGGGGTGCGCGTTGAGGAGGCTGGCCACGCGGAGCAGGCGCGCGCCACGGTCCCGCTTGGCACTGGATCCGCCCTCGTCGTCGAACTCCGCCATCGTCACCTCCCCGTGGAGGATAGCGTCCGGCCCCGCCGCAAGTACCGGGGTCACCCGGACCGTCGGGTCATCGCGGCCGCAGCAGGGTGGACCGAACATCACCTCACCGAACCGACCGAATACACCGGCCGGGCGGATACGAGGACAGGGCAATGGCCACCCAGGATCGGGACCGCACCACGACCACGCGGGCCACCTATCGATCCCTGCTGGTGCGCGGGTTCACCCCCGGCGAGGCCGCCAACCTGACCGCCTACATGAACGGCATCGAAGTCGGCCAGGGCCAGCCGTGGCGCGTCGCCGACATCGACCGCCTCCTCTTCCTCCGTGAGCTCTGCCGGACCGGCCGCCTGGGTGCGGACGACGGTCTCGGGACGAAGTACGCCGCCATGGGCGGCGCGGCCTGACAGCCCCACCACATTCGCCGGCCTGTGGGCCCTCCTCCCGCGACCGGCAACCAAAACCGAAACGGCGCCCTCCTCCTCCGGGCGCCGTTTCGGATTCCCGGGCCGTCGAAGCGGCGGGCGTTCTGTACCATCGCTGGCCATGGATAGGCCCGTCATCAGCTTTCTCACCGACTTCGGCCCTGAATCGGCGCCGGCGATCTGCCGCGGGGTAATGCTCGGGATCGCCCGCGACGCCCAGATCATCGACATCAGCCACAGCGTCCGGAAGTACGCCATCCGCGACGGCGCGTATCTGCTCTGGTCGGCCGTGCCGTGGCTCCCGGTCGGCGTCCACGTCGCGGTCGTGGATCCCGGTGTCGGGACGGAGCGGCGGGCGATCGGCCTGCGGGTCGCCCGCGGGGATGTCCTGATCGGCCCGGACAACGGCGTCCTGATGCCGGCGGCCGCCGTGCTCGGCGGAGTCGTGGATGCGCGCACCCTTGCAAACCGTGACCTGATGCTGGCGCGGACGACCTTCACTTTCCACGGGCGTGACATCTTCGCCCCGATCGCCGCGCGCATCGCGACCGGCACGCCGTTTGCGGATGTCGGGCCTCCGATCGACATCGCCACCCTGGTGGCGCTCGACTTCCCTGCGCCCAGTCGGCACGATGGCGGCCTGGAGACGACCGTCCTGTTCATCGACTCGTTCGGCAACATCCGGCTGGCCGGCGTGCCGATGGACCTGGAATCCGCGATCGGGCCGCTGGCGGCCGGCCGGCCGCTCAGCGTGGACTTCCCGGCCCATGACGGCCACCCGGGCCTGCGGGAAGACATGCCGTGGTGCCGGACATTCGGTGAGCGTCCGGCCGGGGCGCCGCTCCTCTACGAGAACTCGTTCGGCGGGCTGGCGATCGCGGACAACCAGGGCAACGCCGCCGCCCGCCTCGGCATCGAGTCCGGGCGACCCGTCCGGATCCGGCCGGCCCGAGGCATCCCGTGACCCGGCCGGTCATCACCTTCGCCACGGACTTCGGACCCTCGGCGCCGGCCGTCTGCCGCGGGGTGATGTACCGGATCGCACCCGACGCCCTGATCATCGACGTCAGCCACCAGATCCCGCGCTACTCGATCCGGGAAGGCGCCGGGACCCTGGTCTTCGCGCTGCCGTACATGCCGATCGGCGTCCATGTCGCGGTCGTCGACCCAGGAGTGGGCACGGATCGGCGCGCCGTGGCCCTCGAGGTTGCCCGCGGGGACATCCTGATCGGGCCGGACAACGGGCTGTTGATGCCCGTCGCCGAGCGGCTGGGCGGGATCCGGGCAGCGCATGTGCTCGAGAATCGGGACCTCATGCTGCCGGTCGTCAGCAGCAGCTTCCACGGCCGCGACATCTTCGCGCCGATGGCGGCGCACATCGCGATGGGGACGCCGATCGAGGTCGTGGGACCGGCGATCGACCCGGCGACCCTGGTCCGGCTCGCGATCCCCCGCCCGACGATCCGGCCCGGCGAGCTCGAGACCCAGATCGTCCACGTCCTCATCTTCGGTAACGTGACGTTCGCCGGAACGACCGCCGACCTCGAGGCAGCCATCGGTCCACTCCAGCCGGGTCGCCGCGTCCGGGTCGAGTTCCCGGCCCACGGGGACCGGCCCGCCCTCACCGAGGACACCACGTGGGCTCGTACGTTCGGGAACGTCCCGTTTGGCGCTTCACTGCTTATGGAGGATTCCGAGGGCCACCTCTCGCTCGCCGACAACCAGGGCAACGCCGCGGAGCGCCTGGGGCTGGGCCTGGACGACCCGGCCCGCATCGTGCCGGCCTGACCGCCCGGGGGCTCGCCCATGCCTGATCCGATCGTCCAGATCGAGGGGCTGACCTTCCGCTATCGGCGGGCGACCGAGCCGGCCATTCGGGACATCAACCTCTCGATCCAGGCGGGCGAGGTCGTGCTGGTTGCCGGGCCGTCGGGCTGCGGCAAGAGCACCCTCATCCGGGCGATCAACGGGCTGATCCCGCACGCCTATCCCGGGGAGTTCCTCGGCACCGTTCGCGTCGCGGGTCAGCTCACGACGGACCTTCGGTTGCGCGACATCTCGCGCTCGATCGGGACGATGCTGCAGGACCCCGCGAAGCAGATCGTGGGGGCCACGGTCGAGGCCGAGCTCGCCTTCGGGCCGGAGAACCTGGGCGTGGAGCGGGCCGTGATCCGTCGCCGGATCGGGGAAGTGGCGGACCGGGCCCTCCTCCGGCCGCTCCTCGGGCGCGAGACCTCGGCGCTTTCCGGTGGTGAGCGGCAGCTCCTCGCGATGGGCGGGATCCTCATGCTGGAGCCCCGGCTGTACGTCGTCGACGAGCCGCTCGCGAACCTGGATCCGGCGACGGCCGGTCGGCTCCTCGCGATCCTGCGAACCCTCGCCGACGAGGGCCACGCGATCCTCATCGTCGAACACCGGGTGGAGGAAGCCCTCGACCTCCGGCCGGATCGCGTCCTCTACCTCGATGAAGGGATCACCCGCTATCTCGGCGACGTCCCCGGGTTCCTGCGTATCGCCGACCCGAAGGCGGTCAAGCTGCCGTTCGAGGTGGTGCTCGAACGATTCCGAGCCGACCCCGGTCTGGCACGAGCCTCGGCCCCGCACACATCCGGTGCGATTGACCCGATTCCAGCCGCTGAATCCACGCCGCGACTGGCGTACGAGGGCGTCCGCGCCGGCTACGGTGACCGGGAGATCCTCCATGGGGTGGACGCTCGCCTTGGGCGGCGCGAGGTCGTTGCGGTCCTGGGGCCGAACGGCTCCGGCAAGACGACCCTGTTCCGAGCCGCGATGCACCTAATGCCCACCACGGCAGGCCGGATCCTCGTCGACGGCGCGCCGATCGCGGACCGGACCGTCGCCGAACTCGCCGCCACCTTCGGCTACGTCTTCCAGAGCCCGAGCCAGATGCTGTTCGCGCGAAACGTCCGCGAGGAGCTCGTGTTCGGCCCGCGCAACCTCGGGCGCGACCCCGCGAACTTCGAGGCGATCATTGCCGCCGCCCTCCGGCGAACCTCGCTCGACGAGCTGGACGACATCCTGGACCGGCCGCCACTCACGCTCTCGTTCGGGCAGCAGAAGCGGCTGGCCCTCGCGATCGCCCTGGCGCTCGAACCACCCACCCTGATCCTGGACGAGCCCTCGGCAGGCCAGGATCACCGGACGGCGCGAAGCTTCATGGCCGAGGTGTTGGCGATCCCGGATCTCGAATCGATCTACCTCGTGACACACGACGTGGACCTTGCATTGACGCACGCAAGCCGTATCCTGCTGTTCATGGACGGTCAGGTCGTCGCCGACGGCCCGCCCGCCCTCGTCGTCGAGGACGTCGATCGCTGGATCGCGTGCAACCTTCGCCCGACATCGCTGATGCGCGCCAATGCCCGTTGGCGGCGCCCGGAGGTCGGGTTCCTCGACGCTGAGACACTTGCCGCCCACGTCCTGATGAACGTCCGGAGCGGCACACCCGAGGGGGAAGGAGGATCCGCCGTCGGCGCTGGCTGACCATTCATGCCCGGTTTCAAGGGCTATCCAAGGAGGGATCGGATGTCCTCGATGTCAATGCCGCGCTCCCTGTGGGGCGTGGACTCGCGAGTCATCGTCTACGCGGCCATCGGCGCCGCGCTCTACGGAATCCTGTTGACGTTCCAGGTGCCTGTGCCGGGCACGAAGGACGTGAGCGCCCGCCCGGCCTTCGCGCTCGTGCCGTTCTTCGGCTACGCGTTCGGGCCGGTCGTCGGCTTCTTCACCGGCTTCGTCGGCAATGCCGTCGGCGACCAGATTTCCGGCTGGGGTCTTCTCACGTCGTGGAACTGGAGCATCGCGAACGGCCTCGTCGGCCTCATCGCCGGCCTCGCCCCGATGTACCTCGCCTCGATGATCGGCGGCAGCCTGATGAACCGCGCGATCGCCGGTGCGATCGCCGGCACTGTCGGCGTGGTCGTCGGGTTCCTGTTCGTGTTCACGGACATGGCCCTCAGCGGCTATGACATGAACACGGTGATCTCCACGGAGTACATCCCGGTGGTCATCGGCAACCTCGTGTCGACCATCATCCTCGTCCCGGTGCTCGTCTACGCGTGGGAGCCGGTCAAGGAACGGATGGGCCGCTGAGCCAGCGGCCGCGCAGCGTCACGCAAGGGCCGTGAACTACACGCCGCGCTATCTCGGGCGGGGGTCCTGGCTGTCACGGCGGGACCCCCGCCTCATCGTTCTGACCGTCGTCTGCTTCGTCTTCACGGCCATCCAGGTCTGGGACCTGCGCCTGATGCTCGTCCTCGCGCTGATCTCCTTCATCTATTACCGGAGTGCCGGCATCCCGTTCCGCGCCGTCCGGCGCCAGTGGGCGTTCGTCCTCTTCTTCGTCAGCCTGCTGGTCCTCGTCAACGGCGTCATCGCCGGAGGGCGTGTGCCGCGGATCCCCGACGACCAGCTGCACGTCTACCTGTACCTGCCGCTGGTCGGGACGCCGGTGTCGGCCGAGTCGCTCATGTACGCACTGACGCAGCTGATCCGGTTCCTGGCGATGGCCGGGGTCGGTTTCCCGCTCGCGTTCGCGATGAACCCGGCGGACTTCGGGGCGACCTTTGCGCGCCTCGGGATCCCGGACCGCTTTGCCTTCGCGATCGATCTCACGTTCCGTTTCATCCCCTCGCTGGCGGCGGACCTCCAGACGACGATCGACGCGCAGCGAGTGCGGGGCATGGAGCTGGACAAGGGAGCCGGCGGGATCTTCGGCCGGATGCGCCGCCAGGGTCCGATCCTGGTCCCGACGGTCGTCAACGCGATCGTCGGCGCCGAGGACACGATCGACGCGATGGATCTCCGCGCCTTCGGGACGGGCCCCCGGTCCTGGCTGCGCGAGCTGCGGTTCGACCGGATGGACCGGATCGTCCTGGTCCTCCTCGTCCTGATGCTCGTATCCGCGACGATCGCCGGGTTCACGACCTCGAGCGCGAGGGTCTGGGTTCCCGACGCGATCCTCCCGGGCTGAGAGGGCCGCGAACGCCGTGCCAGGGTCTGACGCCATCGCCTGGTTCTGGGAGGAGTACGCCGCGGCGAGCGGCGCCAGCGGGTCGTACACGGCCTGGGGGTTCGGGGACGAGTCGCTACCCGAGTTGATGACGGAGCTCGGCCTGCTCGTTCGCGATGGACCGAAGCGGGCGACCACGTCAACAGAGGCCGCATTCGCCTCGGGCGAGGAGCCGATGCCCCAGGTCGGCGATCACTCGGTGATCCTCGACGGCGAAGGGCGCCCGTTGTGCATCATCCGGACAGCGTCGGTCGAGGTTCGGCAGTTCGGCGAGGTCGATGAGGCATTCGCCTGGGTGGAGGGCGAGGGCGATCGTTCGCTCGCCCATTGGCGCACGGTCCACGAGTGGTTCTTCGCTCGGGAAGGGACGCCGATGGATGACGCCACACGGGTCGTTCTCGAGCGCTTCGTCAAGGTCTGGCCGCCGCCGGTCGACGCCGAGGGCTGATCCCGGCGCTCCGGCGCTCCGGCGCCCCGTGCCGAGCTGACGATTCACGCCCCGCAGGGCTATGCATCTCGGCGGCATATTCGGGCGGCGGTATTCCGGCGAGGTGCATAGCCAGGCAACCGGGTCAACACGAGGCCGCATCATGCATCTCGGCGGCATGTTCGGGCGGTATTCCCGCGAGGTGCATAGCCGGGCAACCGGGTCAACGACGAGGTCGCGTCATGCATCTCGGCGGCATATTCGGGCGGTATTCCCGCCGAGGTGCATAGCCAGGCAACCGGGTCAACGACGAGGCCA
>JACVXW010000233.1 GCA_015661135.1 Chloroflexota bacterium | reverse complement strand
TCCTGCCGTACATCGGCGTTGAGCCGTTGAGCTTTGCGATCCCGACATCGGACGGCAAGCTGCGGCCGGCAGAGCGGGCCGGGACGTTCCGGTTTCTCGTCGGGGGTGTCCCCTGCACACTCACGGGCTACACCTTCGAGGGCGGCAGTGCCGAGTCCGTGTTCGTGCCGTTCCTCGACGGAACGACCGGCGTTGAGTCGTATGGGGCCGGCCGGTACCTGGACGTCGAACAGGAGGAGGACGGGACCTACGCCATCGACTTCAACCTGGCCTACCACCCGTCGTGCGTCTACGACATCAAGTTCTCCTGCCCGCTGACCCCGGCCGAGAACCGCCTGCCGGTCCGGATCGAAGCCGGGGAGCGCCTGGCCGCCGCCGACAGCTAGGCTCCGCGGAAGCGAGCCGAACCGTCCTCACGGACCGGGCCGTAGTCACGGACCTTGCCGTTTCCCAGATCGACACCCCGGGGCAATTAGATCGACTTCTGCGACGCAACCGAGGCGCCCCTACTCAGCCTCGGCCGAGAACGATGTCGAGACCCGACAGGATCAGGTCAACCTTCGAGCGCGGCAGCTTCGCGAGTCGCTCTGCGAGGATCGACCGGTCGAGGGCGACCACCTGCGAGACGTTCGCCACCGAATCCTTCGGGAGGCCGGTTGACCGAGCCGTGAGGCGTACGTTCCCGGGTGCGTCCTCCCAGCGCATGGTGCTCGTCAGTGGGACCGACACGACCGTCGCGATGGCGCTGCGGTTGAAGTCATCGCCCTGGATGATCACCACGGGGCGGCGGTAGCCCGGCCCGGAGCCTGCCGGGTCCGGCAGCTCGGCCCACCAGATCTCGCCCTGGGAGATCACCACTCCGCGTCTCTCAGGACCCGGACGCCGGCCGCGCTGACGAACAGATCCGGGGAGCGGCCAACGTCTTCGACGACACGATCGACCGCATCCGTTATCTCGTCCGGCGAGTGGCGGGCGACGTACTCACGCAGCGCGGCGCTGTAGACGTCGCTCCGCGACCGATGCTCCCGTTGCGCGAGACGATCCGCGCTTTCAAAGACGTCGTCAGGCACGGAGACCGCTGTCTTCATACCGGGAGTATAACCAGCGCCAACGCATCAGGCCGTCATCTTGTCAGGCGCCGCTTACCGCTCGATCATCCGGGCAGCAGCATCATGCGCTGGGCTCGAGCTCCTGGAAGAAGGTCAGCTGAAGGCCGGCCGGGCCCTCGAGACGGGAGTTCAGGGAGCGCCACGGGGTCTCCGTCGGCGGGGCGATCAGCGCCGCCCCGGCCGCCACTGCTCGATCGGTCGCGGAAGCGGCGTCGCGAACCCGGAGCGCCACGCGCAGAGGCCCGGCCACGCGACGGCCAACCTCGACGTCATCCACGTATGCGGCATGGGGTGGATCGGCGAGTTCCAGGTTTGCTCGGCCAGCGTCAAGGATGGTCACCCGCGCACCAGGGGAAGTGAAGGCAGCGATCTCCGCCATTCCCAGCGTGTCGCGGTAGAACGTCAGGGCAGCTTCGTAGTCGGGCGCCGTCACCACCAGCCTCATCTCCAGTACGCCACCGTCCACCGAGTTCTCCTCACCCTGCTGGTTCACGGCCCCGACGCTACCAGTCCGGGCGTCCCGATGCATGGCGGTTCACGGGTCGATAATCGGGTCATGCCGCAGAGCTCCGAGCCCGTCCCCGATATCGAGTATTACGCGACCGGCGCGTTGCAGTCGCGCGGCTTCACGCTCGATGGGCTGATGCACGGCGCCTGGGAGTTCTATCGCAAGGACGGCAGCGTCATGCGGACCGGCCAGTTCGACCGGGGCCGCCAGGTCGGTGTCTGGCACACGTTCGATCGCGCAGGGCGGCTCGTCAAGGAGACCTCGTTCCGGAAGAGTCGCTGATCTACGTTCCGGCCGCGTAGACTGGCCGACGTGAATGATCAATCGCGCCGGCCCGCATGATGGCCGCAACCGAACCCGCGGACGACAAGCCCGGGCGCGTGCGTATCGAGAACGTCAACCACCCGGGCAACAGCGCGACCGTGGATGCCGGCATGTACAACGCCATGCGCGACGCGCTGCTGGCGGTCCTCCCGGACGCTGCCCCTGGCCTGACCGAATCGCAGATGCGTACTGCCGTCGTCCCGAAGCTGCCCCCGGACTTGTATCCGGGTGGGGCCCGGGCGGGCTGGTGGACCAAGGCGGTACAGCTGGACCTCGAGGCGAAGGGCGTGATTACCCGAGAGCCGTCGCGGCCACTCCGCTGGCATCATCCGGCGGAGGGGACGCGGCCGGCGACGCCACCTCCGCCGCGCGGGGCGGGAAGCGTCACGCCTCGCCGGGGTACCCGCTCGGGCTAGACCCTCGCGGGCTCGGCCGGCCGCGAGGACACAGCGCCAGCCACGCGCAAATGCGGCCATGCGCGCTGCGCGGGCGCTCGCATCCGGCTATGCGCACAGCGACTGAACTCCATCATCGGTGCAGCCCAGCTGTAGCGAACGATGCGCGCGCGACATGAACTTGGTCTTTTCATGCGCTGGCGGACTCGCCTGCTACATCGCTGCGGTCATCCGGTGCATACGTCGGCGCTGAGCATGGCTGCGATTCCAGGCCAAAGTGCCAGGTCAGTTTCGTGCGCGCCGCTCGGCGGTCAGCCGAAGTTCCAGAACTCCCCGGTCAGGCCCAGGCGGTCCAGGATCGACTGGCCCTCCCCGGCCGCGCGGGGGCGCCAGTCGGGTGCAAGCCGCGTACTCCACCATGCGTCAGACAGCTCGGCGAGCTTCGTGACCGGGATGGTCGCCCCGCCCGTACGGCCCTTGAGCCAGTTCTCGACGTGTGCTTCCGACCGGAAGAGCAGCATGGTGCTTCAGGTGAAGCCGATGTCGTTCCACCACGACGACGCCGGGACGAGCACGTGGAAGACGAGGCTGCGGTCGGCCGGAAGGCCATCTCGAACCTGGATGTCGAGAGGCTCGTGGCAGTCGGCGCAGGCTGTGTGGATCGTGCTGTCGACGTGGAGCGCGGACCCGATGCCGAACGCATCCCAGGCACAGTTGGCGAACCAGGATCGGCCGGCCGCGTCCACGCGGAATGGCGTCCGCACCGCCGAGAAGGGGTTGGCCATCAGGATATCGCCGTGCAGCCGGCGCCAGGCGTCGCGCAGGGCGTCGGGCGGCATTCCCGCGTAGGCCCCCATCTCGGCCGCCGATGGTGCCCGGCCGAGCGCGATGAACCTGGCGTAGGTCGCGTTCCGGAGTTCGAGGTCGGCGGCGTCCATCGGCCTCCGACTATAGGTCAACGCCCGTCCCGTTACACCGTCTCGGGCTTCTCCTGGACGGCCCAGCTGTTGCCGTCCGGATCGTCGAAGAAGATGAACGAGTTCCATGGACCGCCGTGGCCCTCGGCCATGACGCCGTCATCGAAGTGGCTGACCGGGCTGACGTCGACGCCGCGTGCCACGAGTTCTGCCCGGGCCGCCGCGACATCTGATACGACCAGCTGGAGACCCTTGAGCGATCCCGGCTCAGACTTGGAGAGCCCGACGCCGATGGTGACCGAGCACGCCGAGCCCGGCGGCGTCAGCTGCACGACCCGGAATTGCTCGTTGGGACGGTGATCCACGTCCACGTTGAATCCGCATTGCTCGCTGTAGAACTTCTTCGATCGGTCCACATCCGAGACGGGGACGACGACGACCTCGAGTTTCCAGTCCATGCGGGTTCACGCTCCTCGATCAGGTTGGGGTCCTGCAGTGTCGCCGATCCGTGCAGGTGGGGTAGATTCGGCGCGACAACCGCCAACGCCCGGAGGGATTCATGTCCACGCGCATCGCCTTGCTCGTCGGAACGCCGAAGGGAGCGTTCATCCTGGACGGTGACGCCGCCCGGCGTGACTGGAGCTTGCGAGGACCCCTCTGCGAAGGCTGGCCGGTCCACGATATCTCCCTTGAGCCCGGCTCTGGTGCGCTCCTCGCTGCCGCCGGAAGTCCGTGGTACGGGCCGGCAGTCTGGCGGAGCGAGGACCTCGGCCAGACCTGGACGCACTCCAGCGAGGGCCTCACGTATGGCGATGACGGGCCCAAGATCAAGACCGTCTGGAACGTGACCGCGACCGACGACACTATCTATGCCGGGGTAGAGCCGGCGGGCCTGTTCCGAAGCCGGGACCGCGGCGCCACATGGGAGCATGTGGCCGGCCTCACCAATCACCCGACCCGGCTCGAGTGGCAGCCGGGCAACGGCGGACTGATCCTCCACTCCATCGTCCCCCATCGGACGGACAGGGAGCGCGTCTGGGTGGGGATCTCGGCGGTCGGCGCGTTCGAGACCCGCGATGGCGGCGCGACATGGGAGACGCGCAACAAGGGTGTTCGGGCCGGATTCGCGCCCGACCCGTACCCGGAGTTTGGCCAGTGCGTTCACAAGATGGTCATGGCCGCCGACGGCGGCGAGCACCTGTACCAGCAGAACCACTGCGGCGTCTACCGCTCAGGCGATGGCGGTCGCAACTGGGAGGAGATCACGACCGGCCTGCCGTCCGAGTTCGGCTTCCCGATGGCGGCCCACCCGCAAGATCCGAAAACGATCTGGACGATCCCCCTGAACGGCGCGGATCGGGGACGGTTCATGCCGGACGCGAGCGCCGCGGTCTGGCGGACGAACGACGGCGGCGACTCGTGGATCCGGTCCGGGGAGGGCCTTCCGGAGCAGGCCGCGTTCGTGGGTGTCCTGCGCGAGGCGATGGCCGTGGATCGGCTGGACCCGGTCGGCGTCTACTTCGGGACGAGCACGGGGCAGGTCTACGGCAGCGCCGACGAGGGCCGGACGTGGGCCATGGTTGCCGACAACCTGCCGCCGGTCTGGTCGGTCGAGGCTGCGGTCCTTGATTGACGCCGCGCGGCCGGCCGACGTCCACCTTCCGCGCTCCCTCATCGCCCTGTTCCCGGGGGCACCCCGGCGCATCGCCGCCCGTGGTGCCACGGTCGCCGAGCTCATCGAGGATCTTGACTCGCTGATCCCGGGGCTGCGGAACCGGCTGCTGGACGCAGGGCCGAGTATCCGTGCCCACATCAACGTGTTCGTCGGCGGGGAGCGGGCCGCGCTCGAGACGCCGGTCCCGCCGGGTGCTGTCGTGCACGTCATTCCGGCCGTGTCGGGAGGCTCGGTCGTACGCCGTGGCTGACGAGATCGACCCGCGGGAGGAGGAGCGGCTTCGACGACGCGACCGCGACCTCGCGGCGCGCGAGCGGGCCCTGATGAAGCCGGGGATGGGCAAGGTTTTCAAGCAGATTGGCGACGCCCAGGAGAAGGCGGCCAAAGAGCCGCCAAAGCGGCGGCGTCGAGCGAAGGCATAGCGACGCGGGCTCTAACCTACTCCTCGCTCG
>JACVXW010000232.1 GCA_015661135.1 Chloroflexota bacterium | reverse complement strand
TGCCGTGCACTGCGTGACCCAGCAGCAGCCGGCATCGGCTGGCGCCCGAGGGGATCAGCCCTAGCAGGAACGACGATCCCTTGGTGAGGGACGTCGGGCTCGATCAGCGGCGCGCCCGAAGCGTCAGGCCGCCGGCGGTTTCTCGCTCGACGCCTTCGCCGCGCCAGAGGCATCCATCCCTGCCCGAGCCTTGCGAAGGCCGTCTGCGAAGGACGGGCCGTCGGGTTCGAAGAGGCGCTCGGCAAACTGGCGCCCGGCCCGCTCCGATGCCGGGCGGAGCAGGTTGGACAGGAGGCCGCCCGCGAGGCCGACGAGATCGCGGTCCCGGCGGACCGGCGCGCGCTCGTCGAGGAACGCCGCAAACTCGCGCTCGATCGTGCCACGGACGCGGTCCCCGTCCGGGCCCAGCTTCCGAAGGACCGCTTCCACCTCATTGGGGAGCATCGACTTCGGCAGGTCCGCGTCCCGGCCGAAGATCGCCCGGCGGACGCCGCCGAGCAGCCGCTTCGGGCCGCCGAGGAGCAGGAAGGCGGCAGCGGCCGCGGCACCGCCGATCTTCAGCGGATCGCGCCGAAATCGAGCCGGCAGGTCCATGGCCGCCCGGCCGGCAGCCTCCAGCCCGACGACCTCGTCCTCGACGCCCTGACGGGCGGCTACGACTTCCGTCCGAGCGGCGTCCGTTCGCGCACCCACTCGATCGTCTCCTTCGTGGTTTCGATGGTCCTGGTCGGGTAAAAGCGGGCCTTGATGGCCTCCGTGTCTATGCCGGCGCGAGCTGCTGAGTAGCCCGCGAGGATCGGCCAGGCGATGAGGGCGACGAGCAGCGCCAGAGCCACCCACGGCCGGAGGCCGGCGTCAAGGAGCACGCCGGGGATCAGCACGAGCGCGCCGATGAGCACGCCGAGCAGTAGCGCGCGGCCGATCTGGGCGGCCGTCACCCCGAGGGCGACAAGGATCGCCACGACCGCGACATCCACGAGCGCCACCGAGCCGAGGGCGAGTCCCCAACCGATCGAACCGAACACCAGCTCGCCGAGGAACAGCAGCAGGCCGATCGGGAGGAGGAACCCGAGCAGGAAGACGGCCCCGAACGCGATCCCGCCGAGCAACGCCACGCGGCCGATCTCCGCGCCGATCTCTGAGGCCTCGGCCTTCGCCAGGTCCAGGTGCGCCGTCAGCAGTCGCTTGATCGCGTCGCGAATCGCACGCAGCTGGGCGCGCAGACCCGGCGGCGGGGATGCGGACCCCGCTCCGCCTGTCGAGTCGTCGGCCGCGGTCGATGCCGCGCCGAAGGGGTCGTCCAAGGTATCTCCACGTGTGCCACGCCAACAGGGCGCGGGCCGATCATAGCAACCGCTCGCGCCGCGACTCCCGGCGAGGCCTCGCATACCATCGCCCCGATGCGCCCGATCCATGCCGCCGAGCTCCTCTCGATCGGCTCCGAACTTACCGTCGGCGAGACGCGCGACACGAATTCCAGCGACTTGGCGCGGGCGTTGACCGAGCACGGCGTGGAGGTTCTCCGGATCACCGCGCTCCCGGATCACCTCGCCACGGTCAGGGACGCGTTCCAGGCGGCCCTGGGGCGGACGGACCTCGTCATCTCCACGGGCGGACTGGGCCCCACCCCGGATGACCTGACCCGCGAATCGATCGCCGCCGCAATCGGCGAGGCACCGACGGTGGACGCGGATCTGGAGGTCTGGCTCCGCGGCCTCTTCGAACGACGAGGCCTTCCCTTCCCCGCAGCGAACCTGAAACAGGCCTGGCTCACACCGTCATCAACCGCCATCCCCAACGCCAACGGGACCGCCCCTGGATGGTGGGTGGACGCTCTTGGCGGGCGGGTCATCGTGGCCTTGCCGGGTCCGCCTCGCGAGATGCGCCCGATGTGGACCGGCTGGGTCCTGCCGAGGCTGAAAGAACGCGGCCTCGGCCAGCAGACGGTCTCCATGACTCTCCGCACCATCGGGCTTGGCGAATCCACGATCGCCGACCGGCTCGGCCGGCTCCTTGACCGCGGGGCGAACCCCACGGTCGCGACGTATGCGCGGGCGGACGCAGTCGACATCCGGATCTCGGCACTCCCGACCCCAACGGTGAGCGCGGCAGACCTCGTCGCGACGGCCGAGGCGGAGGTCCTCGACCTCATCGGCGACCACGTCTGGGGCCGTGGAAACGCGACATGGGCGGCCGCGATCGACGATCTTCTCGAGGCCCGAGGCTGGCGGCTCGCGCTCGTGGAGGTCGGGACGGCCGGCGCGGTCGTCGCCCTGCTCGGTGAGGGGCTGGGCGATCGAATCGCGTCTGCCGAGGCGCTCCCCGCCGACCACAGGCCTGCGGACGGCGGTCGCCTGCATCCGCGAAAGCTGGCGGAGCAGGCGCGCCACAACTCCGACGCTGAGGTCGGACTCGCGGTCCGGGTGACGACGCGGGGCGATGACCTCGCCGTCACGATCGCGATCGCCGACCCGCGCGGCACGCACACCGAGCGGCGGGTGGCATTCCTGGGCGGCCAGCAGGGCCGGACGAGAGCCGCCCTCCTCGCGGCGGCGGCGCTGCAGAGGCGGCTCACGGCGTGAAGATGGCGCGCCGTGTCATCCGTGCCGGCCGGGCTTCCGGGACCGGCCCGGACCTGCGACCATCCCCCCGACGCGCCGCCAACGGCGTATTCCGAGGACATCAA
>JACVXW010000231.1 GCA_015661135.1 Chloroflexota bacterium | reverse complement strand
GCCCTTGACCGTGTGCGCGGGAGCCCAGAGAATCGCGTGATACACTCCCGGACTCACGGTGAGGACCGAGAGGAGTAGGGCCGGGTCGGCCACGGAGCGAGCGCGGGACGGTGCGAGCCGCGCGGGCACGACGGACCCGAAGGTCGCTCGCGAGCCGTGCGGTTGGCGCCCGATAACGCGCCCCGAGGAGGCCCTCATGCCGGTGCAGGAACCGGCCCGGCGTCGCGATGAACGAAGCCGGCGAGGCCTCGAACCAGCAGGTGGTACCACGACCCGTTCGTCCGCTGGACGAGCGGGTTCGCTGTTTTTCGACAGGCGCACAGGGGAGCGGCACGGATAGATGACCCAACGGGAGCTCGCGAAGGCATATCGACCAGCCGACTTCGAGGCCGCCGTCTACGACCGCTGGCTGGCCGCGGACGTCTTCGCGCCGGACGGCGCAGGCTCGCGCGCGGACACTTCGAAGCCCCCGTTCGTCATCATCCAGCCGCCGCCCAACATCACCGGCGCGCTCCACCTCGGTCACGCGCTGACATCAACCCTCGAAGACGTCATGGTCCGGCACGCCCGCATGACCGGCCGGCCAACGCTCTGGCTGCCCGGCCTGGACCACGCCTCGATCGCTGCGCAGTACGTCCTCGACAAGATCATCGCGGATGAGGGAGGGTCAAGGGAAAGCCTGGGAAGGGACCGTTACCTCGAACGCATGTGGCAGTTCATCAATACCACCCGCGAGGTGATGCTCGGCCAGCAGCGGCGGATCGGGGCATCGCTCGACTGGAGCCGGCTCCGCTTCACCATGGATGAGGGCTCGTCCCGGGCAGTTCGGGAATCGTTCACTCGCCTGTATCGCGAAGACCTCGCCTATCGAACCGAGGCCCTGATCAACTGGTGCCCTGGCTGCCGGACGAGCGTCAGCGACCTCGAGGTCATCCCGACCGAGGAGTCGGGCACGCTCTGGACGCTCCGCTATCACCTCGTGGACGTGGCCACCGGGGAGCCACGGCCGGACGAGTGGATCGAGGTCGCCACGACGCGGCCGGAGACGATCCTCGGTGACACCGCGGTGGCGGTCCATCCCGGTGATGCGCGCTACGCCGCGATCGTGGGCCGCACGGCCCGAATCCCCTTCGTCGAGCGCGATGTCCCGGTCATCGCCGACGAAGCCGTGGATCCGGCCTTCGGCACGGGCGCCGTGAAGGTCACCCCCGCCCACGACAAGACCGACTACGAGACCGGCCGTCGCCACGACCTGCCGATGATCACGGTCATGGCCGACGACGCCACGATCAATGAGGCCGGCGGCGATTACGCCGGCCTGGATCGCTACGCCGCTCGGACTGCCATCCTGCGCGACCTCGAAACGCGCGGCGACCTCGTGGAGACGCGCCCGCACGCCATGCTCATCGGCCGCTGCCAGCGCTCCAGCGACGTCATCGAACCGCGCCTCAAGACCCAGTGGTTCGTCCGGACCGGGCCGCTCGCGGCAGCGGCACTGGAAGCGACGAGGAGCGGTCGGACCCGGATCATGCCGGCCCGCTTCGAGAAGGTCTGGGAGCACTGGATGACCACGATCCACGACTGGAACGTGAGCCGCCAGCTCTGGTGGGGACATCGAATCCCGGCCTGGTACTGCCCGGACGGCCACGTCACCGTGAGTCCCGAGGTGAACGGTCCGGAGGCCTGCGAGACGTGCGCCAAGCCGGCCGCGACGCTGACCCAGGACCCCGACATCTTCGACACCTGGTTCAGTTCCGGGCTGTGGCCGTTCTCGACCCTCGGCTGGCCAGATGCGACCGACGACCTCCGGCGCTACTACCCGGGCACGGTGATGGAGACCGGTTACGACATCATCTTCTTCTGGGTCGCCCGGATGATGATGCTCGGCATCCACCTCGTCGGCGACGTGCCGTTCGAGACGGTCTACCTGCACGGCCTGGTCAAGGATCCGCTCGGCAAGCGAATGTCGAAGACAAAGGGCAACGTTGTGGACCCGCTCGAAGCCATCAGCGAGTCCGGCGCCGACGCATTGCGCTTTGCACTGGTCCACGGCACCTCGCCCGGCAACGATCAGAAGTTCCGGACGGAGCGGCTGGACGACGGGCGGAACTTTGCGAACAAGCTCTGGAATGCCACGCGGTACGTGCTCGGGGCGCGGCCGGACACGATCGCCCCCGACGCGCCGCGTCTCGCACCGAATGCCGAGCTCCTGGGGCCGGGCGAACGCTGGATTCGCTCGCGCGCCGCAGCCGCCGTCGCCGAGGTCAGCGCGGCCATGGCCGAGCTCCAGTTCGCCGAAGTCACCCGAACGCTGTACGACGGAATCTGGTCCGAGTTCTGCGACTGGGGCCTGGAGCTGGCAAAGGTTCGCCTGGCGGACGCCGCGCTCCCCGCCGCGGAGCGCGAGGCGACGTGGTGGGCGCTCGTCGAGGCCCTCGACACCTACCTCCGCCTCCTTCATCCCGTGATGCCCTTCGTGACCGAGGAGCTCTGGACGGCCGTGCCCCACAGCGCCGCCGACGCGGACCTCCTCGTCGTGGCCGACTGGCCCAAGGCGGGGGAGCGCGACCTGGCTGTCGAGGCCGAAGGGTCGATGTCGTGGTCCAACCCGGCCTCACGCCGGCGTTCGATGCCCTCGCTCCAGCGATCGGCCGCCTCGCGCGGGCGCGACCGCTGGCCAGGCGTGCGACGCGATCTGAGCTCGCGACGGCAGCTTCATCATCGGGGTCGGGCAGGCTCTCCGTCATCGCCGGCGACCTCGAAGCGAGCGTCACGGCTCGCCGGATCGGCTCATCGGAGGGCGACCAGGCGCGCCTCGAGAAGGAGCTCACCGAGGCCGAGAGTTTCCTGGAAGCCGCGCGAGCACGCCTCGCCAACGCGATCTTTGTCGAGAAGGCGCCGCCCGCGGTCGTCGAAGGCGCCCGCGCCCGCGAGGCGGAGCTCGCGGAGAAAGTCGAGCGGCTGCGCGCGCGCCCTGACTAGGAAGCCACCTCGCGATCCGGACCACTCACGACCGCCGGTTCGCTCGGCGCCCAGGGTGCCCCGGATGCGCAGGCCTGAAGGTCGAGCCGCGGGTCGTCAATGACGTGGCCCGCCGGGTGATCTTCACCCGACGGTTCACGAACTGAGAAGGCGAGAGCCCATCGGCGGGGTATCGGTGCCTGCCCGATCCACGGGACCAAGGTGGGCCCGTGTGCGCGGCGGCCGTCCAGGTTCGCAACGCACAGCCATGTCTCATGGCCCTCCACCAGCCAGGCGATCACCGAACCTGTACCGGTCGGGTCGGGCGGCAGCAGCCAGCGGGCTGAGCCGTATCGAAGGTCACCGCCAATCTCGTCGGCGAACGCGCGGATGCGGTTCACAGCTGCCAGCAGGGCGTCGTTGGTCCCCCAGCGGAAGGCGCCAGACGTGACGTTTGGGCCGACCGACTGTCGAAAGACGTACAGCTTCGAGTAGAACTCATTCGCCGCCCGGCTGACGTGCACGTCGCGGCTTTCGTAGCCCAGGGCCATGTAGCTCGGCTGGTCCGGAACGAACAGCGAAACGAACAGTCGCACTGCGCTCCCGGTGCGGTAGACCGCATCGAATCGGGGGTCGTCCTTGTCGGCCGTCATCACCGTGAGCGAGGGCGCGCACGCCCGGCCGACGCCAAGGTCAAGGTAGTGCCGCAGGCGCCGCCGGAACTCCGGATCGTCGGTCGCCGTTGACTGGAGGTCGCCGAGGGCGGCGTCGGACTCGGCCGCCTCAAGGTGATCGATCTCCACGCCGTACGAAAACGTGTCGGGGGGGGCGAGAAAGGACTCCGCAAAGGAGGCGAAGGACGGGACGCCGAGCGACTGACGAACCACCCGCTTGACGTACCCGAAGAGGTCGTAATGGGTTGGGATCGGATCGGGCACGCCCGACGCGCGCATCTGCACGTGGGCCATGTCGCCCCGCTGGAAGTCGAAGGGAAACCTGTTGCGGAACGCCGTGACGCGATCGGCGAAGTAGTCCCAGACGTGCAGCCTCGGTCGATCGAAGTCGAGCGCCCAGCTGCCCGCGTAGGTTTCCCAGAGGGCATACCGGGTCAGCGGCCCGAAGACTCGCGACATCGGGCCCGGCGATGCCATCCGGTACTCGCGCCACTGGAGCCCGAGCTCATCGATCACGGTCGCGTCGGGTCTGGGGTCGGCCTCGAGCCCGCGAAATGGCGGCCCCATCGTGGCCGGGACAGTCTCGAGGCCGCGCTCATGCAGGGCCCGCATCAGGGAGATGCGTCGCCGCCGACGCCCGGCGATGTCTTCGGGTGGGCCGAACAGGAGGACGAGTCGAGCCGTCTCCGAGAGGATCCGGAAGAGCGTCTGACGGTCCGGAGGGTGCTGGATCGTTCCCGCCGGCCTTTGGGTGGCGAGCCAGCCAACGACCACCTCCTCCACGTCGTTGACGAGCTGGGGACCATGTTCGACGATCCGGGCCCCGCGACGGCGCAGCCACTCGAACAGATCCGGCTGTGCAAGCACGATCTCGGAGTAGCGATCGACATGGGGCACGGCATCGAAGCCGACGGTCTTGCCGAGAGCGTGGAGGATGTGAATGACGGCTCCGAGCTGGCGCTCGACCGTGTCGAGGGCAGGATTGACCGCTGCCCAGGCGCCGCTTCGAAGCTCCGAGTCCAGGTTCCAGCTGACCGGCGCGTACAGACTCCCGACGACGCCGGGTTCCCAGATCGGGAGCAGGTGTACTGAGTTCTGGATTCGGGGCAGCGTCGTCGCGTATGCCAACAGGCCGAGGAGGTCGCCGACGGTGCGGACGTTGACCCCGACGATGTTCGCGCGACGAAGCCAGCGGCCGTCCGGTTCGTTCGAGACCGGACTTCGTAGCTCGACGGGAATGTCGTCGCCTCGCGCACCGGACGCAGCCACCTCGATCGCGAGATCCAACAGGTCCCCGATCCGGTTGCGGAGACGGTCCAGGACTTGCTCCACCGGCAACCGCACGATCTCGGACGGGCGCGCCGGGAAGGCGTTCGCCGGTCGTTCAGTCATGGCAGGATCACCGCTTCAGGCGGGGAGCTCGACGTCGTAGTCCCGGCTGATCACGTAGTCGGCCAGAGCGCGGTGCGGCGCGATAATCTCGTGCTCGATCACGAGAACTCGCTCGAGGAATGGTTCGGCCGACTCCCGTGCACGATGGCGTCGGGCGTCCATCGTCTCAAGGCGGTTCCGGGCGATGAAGACG
>JACVXW010000230.1 GCA_015661135.1 Chloroflexota bacterium | reverse complement strand
CCGCGTAGACGATCCCGAGGATCGCCTGACCTCGCAGGAACCCGCCGAACGACCGTGCGACGCTCCGCTCCAGGAGCCGCGCATCCTCCTTGTACTGGGGTGGCACCAGCCGGAAGATCGAGGCCAGCAGGCGGTCGCGGTCGGCGACCATGTAGAGCGACAGGACGACGATGAGGAGCAGGTTCGCGAGGGCGCCTAGGCTGGCGACGGCAATCTGCTGGAGCGGTTCGGCAAGCTGCGTCGCGTACCGGTTCAGGTTGTCGAGGAACGCCGCTCCCTGGGCCGCCAGGTCCATGTCGATGAAGCCGAGGCCGTCGAGCCGGGCTTGCCACGGGGCCATGATGCCGGGCAGGTCGCGGCGAAGGGTGGGAACACTCGCGATGAAGTCGGCGATCGAACTCGCCAGGGCGCCCGCAACGGTCACAGCCAGGGTGACGAGCCCGCTGAACAGCAGGAAGTAGACGACCATGACGGCGCCGGCTCGCGAGAGGAACGGGATCGTCGCAACCCGGGCGACGATGGGAGCCCGGGCCCCGGCCTACCGGAGCCCCATCTTGCCGCGTACCTCGGCCATCGTCGCGGCCGCCATCGGCCGCAGGAGATCCGCGCCGGCCTCCAGGATTCCGTCCACCTGCTCCGGGTGGGCCATGAGATCGGCGTATCGCTCCCGCGCGCCCGCATAGTGCCGGATGATCCGGTCCGCGAGAAGGCGTTTCATATCCACGCAGCCCGTCTGCGCCGTCCGCTCGCCCTCCCAGAGCTGGATGTAGTCCTCGCCGAAGAACCGCTGGAGTTGGCAGACGTTGCAGACTTCCGGCCGGCCGGGGTCCGTCCGCTTGATCCGCTGCGTATCCGTGACCATGGACATGACCTGGCGCCGGATCTCGTCCTCGGGCGCAAAGATCTCGATCGTGTTCCCGAGCGACTTGGACATTTTTCGTGCCCCGTCCGTGCCGAGGACCACCGGTGCCTCGGTGAACACGGCCGCCGGTTCCGGGAACGTCTCGCCGTAGCGGCGGTTGAAGGCCCGGACGATCTCCCGGGAGAGCTCCAGGTGGGCGGCCTGGTCCTTGCCGACGGGCACGGTCGTGGCCTTGTACATGACGATGTCGGCCGCCTGGAGGACCGGGTAGGTGAGCAGGCCGTGATTGACGTCGTCGGGCTGGTTGGCGACCTTCTCCTTGTACGTCGGCGTCCGCTCCAGCCAGCTGACCGGCGTCACCGTCATGAGCAGCCAGGCGAGCTCGGTGTGCTCCGGGCGGTGGCTCTGGACGAATAGCGTGCAGCGGTCAGGGTCCAGTCCCAGGGCAAGAAGCGCGGCCGCCATCTCGCGGGTCTGGCGCCGCATCCGCTCGGGGTCATGGGTGCTCGTCAGGGCGTGGTAATCGACGATGCAGTAGATCGCCTCGAATTCGTCCTGGAGACGGACGTAGTTCCGGATCGCGCCGAGGTCATTGCCGATGTGGGGCGCGCCGGACGGCTGGATCCCGCTGAAGGTGCGGGGCGTGGTCGCTGCCATCGAGGCGGTGGTCTGGTTTGCCATCGTCGGCCGAGTGTAGCCGAGGGGCCTGACGCGATGACGTCCCGGAAGCATGCCCGGCGGACCCCGTACCATTCCGGCGATGTCGATCACGAGAGTCCCGCGATGAAGGGTCCGCTGCGCGTCGCCGTCCTGGGAGCGGGGACGGTGGGCCGCGAGGTCGTCCGCGCGATCCTGGAGCGGCCCGAATCCCTGCGATTGGCCGATGGCCCCGGCGTGGTCCTGGCCGGTGTCGCCGTCCGCGACCTGGGCCGGGCGATCGCCGGCGGGATCCCCGAGTCGCTCCTCACGGATGCCCCGGCCCACCTCGTCGCGGCGCCGGAGACGGACGTGATCGTGGAGCTGATGGGTGGTGATGAGCCCGCCCGGACGCTGATCGCGGCCGCGCTCGCCAACGGTACCTCGGTCGTGACGGCCAACAAGCACGTGATGGCCCATCACGGCCCGGCACTGGAGGCCATCGCCCGCCGAACGGGTGCGGCCCTCCGGTTCGAGGCATCGGTGGGCGGCGGGATCCCGGTCCTCGGCCCGATCGCCCATGAACTCGCTGCGAACCGCATCGACGCCGTCCGTGGGATCGTCAACGGGACGACCAACTTCATCCTCAGCGCGATGGCCTCGGACGGCCGTGCGTACGGCGACGTCCTGGCCGACGCCCAGCGAGCGGGCTACGCGGAGGCGGACCCGCGAGGCGATGTCGAGGGCGACGACGCGGCCAACAAGCTCGTCGTGCTGGCTCGTCAGGCCTTCGGCCGGTGGCTTTCGGTCGGCTCGATCGGCCGGGCTCCGTCGCTTGCTTCGGGCGAGCTCGGCCTGCCGGGGATCACCGGCGTCACGATCGAGGACATCGCCGCGGCGGCGGCTCGGGGGTTCGCGATCAAGCTCGTGGCCCAGGCAGTCCGGGCACAGAACGGGGTTGCCGCCGCAGTCGTCCCCTCGGCCGTGACGCTCGCCTCCGCACTCGGCCGGACCGATGGCGTCCTCAACCGGATCGAAGTGGACGGCGTGCCCGTGGGGCGGGTGGCGTTTGCCGGCCCGGGGGCCGGTGGTGCCGCGACGTCGTCGGCCGTCCTCGGCGACATCATCGCGATCGCCCGCGGTGCGGGCAGCAGTTGGGCCGGGCGAAGCGCGACGACCAGCTTGGAGGACGCCCTGGACCTTGCGGCCGACGAGACCTTCGACGCGCCATCGGGCGCCCGTTACCCGGTGATCCGATGAGGCCGCCGCTCGCTTCCGGGTCGCCGATCCCTTCGGGGCCATTGCCTCCTGCCGGGCCGCGCCCCCGACTCATGGACCGCTACCGGTCCTGGCTCCCGATCACCGACGCCACGCCCTCCCTGTCGCTCGGCGAGGGCGGGACCCCGCTGGTCCACCTCGCGCGGTTCGGCGCGCGGGTCGGTCTGCGGAACCTGCACGCCAAGGTCGAGGGCATGAACCCGACCGGCTCGTTCAAGGATCGCGGGATGGTCGTCGCGGTCGCCCGGGCCGTGGAAGCCGGCGCGCGCTCGATCATCTGCGCCTCAACCGGCAATACCTCCGCCTCGGCGGCGGCCTATGGCGCGGCGGCCGGCGTCGAGGTCGTCGTCGTACTCCCGAAAGGCGCGATCGCCTCCGGCAAGTTGCTCCAGGCCCTCGTGGTCGGGGCCCGCGTCGTCGCCATCGACGGCAACTT
>JACVXW010000046.1 GCA_015661135.1 Chloroflexota bacterium | reverse complement strand
GGCGATGGTATTCGGTGGACTCGCGCGCGTCGCCCGTGCCCCCGCGCGTCGCCGGCGTCACGGCCACGGAGCGTTTCGGCGGTATCCTCACCGTCCCATGGCCACCGCGCACCGCCCCGACACCCTCACTCGCGAACGCGCCAGTGAACTCGTGCGTGCCTGGGCCGGCGGCCGGCCGGGCCCCCTGGGATCCGTGCTCGGCCGCCTCACCGCGGTCGACCAGGTGGGCGTGGAACTCCGCGTCGACAGCCTTAAGAAGCGCTCGATCAAGAAGGCGTCCAAGGTCTGGGCCCTCGATCTCGCGATCCGGATGATGGATCTCACGACCCTCGAGGGGAAGGACACGCCGGGCAAGATCCGGGCGCTGTGCCAGAAGGCGATGACTCCGCAGCCCGGCGATCCCTCGATCCCGTCGGTCGCGGCCATCTGCGTCTATCCGGCGCTCATCGCCGACGCGAAGGATGCCCTCAAGGGCTCCACCGTGAAGGTGGCCTCGGTCGCCACGGGGTTCCCATCCGGCCAGACGTTCCGGGACATCAAGATCGCCGAGGTCCGGGCGGCGGTTGCGGCCGGTGCCGACGAGATCGACATGGTCATCGATCGCGGGGCCTTCCTGTCCGGCGACTACGGGACGGTCTTCGACGAGATCGTCGAGGTCAAGGATGCCTGCGGCGAGGCGCACCTCAAGGTCATCCTCGAAACCGGCGAGCTCGAGACCTACGACAACGTCCGGCGCGCCTCCATCCTCGCCATGGCCGCCGGCGCCGACTTCATCAAGACCTCCACCGGCAAGGTGGCCCCGGCCGCGACGCTGCCGGTCACGCTCGTCATGTTCGAGGCGATCCGGGACTTCGAGAAGGCCACGGGCCGCGCGGTCGGGATGAAGCCTGCCGGCGGCATCCGGACGGCCAAGGAGGCGATCCAGTACCTCGTGGTCCTGTACGAGACCCTCGGGCCGCGCTGGATGACGCCGGATCGCTTCCGGTTCGGCGCCTCGTCGCTCCTCAACGACGTCCTCATGCAGCTCGAGAAGGAGCGCACGGGCCGCTACCAGGACCCGGACCAGTTCACCCTGGACTGACCGGATCCCAGACCGGCGGCCAGCGGTCGGCACCGAGGCGGTGCCACGGGGCACCGGCCCGGAACCCGCGGCGCCGCGGGTGCGTCACGCGGCCATGAAGAACCGCCGCCCGATCTTCCTCGCCGGCCTCGTCGCCCTCCTCGTGGCCACCGCCTGCACCGGCGGCACGAACATGGCACCCACGCCCGGGCCCTCGCCGACTCCCAAGCCCACGCCCGGCCCGGCCCTTACCCTCCCCCAACTGAAGCTCGCGATCATCGATGCCTACGGCCCGCTCTGGTACTGCGATCCGGACTTCTACCCAATCCAGCGGCAGGACGAGATCGAATCCGCACGCGAACGCTGGGCCGAGCTGACGGCAGACGCCGACGCGTTCAAGGCCATCACGGCGAAACTCGGCATCGATCCGGCGGGCGACTTCACCGACGCGCAGAGGCTCGCCGTCTACCAGGCGTGGAAGGTCCTCAATGCGGTCGCCCTCGACCCGATCGGCAACGACACGTGGCGGTTCGACTACCTGGCTCAGCCGAGAGCCGGCGTGGCCGAGGGCATGCGGACCGGCGGCACCATCACCGCCACTGGCGCCATTACCGTTGAACAGCATGCCGCGGCCGGCGAGCCAATGTGCCCGATCTGCCTCGCCCGTGGAACGCTGATCGAAACGCCGGACGGCGGCGTCCCTGTCGAGACCCTGCGGATCGGCGACGCGGTCTGGACGCTCGACCTCGACGGGCGGCAGCTCGCGGCGACGATCATCGCCTTCGGATCCACCCCGGCGCCGGCGGGCCACCAGGTCGTCCATCTGGTCCTCGCCGACGGGCGGGCCGTGACCGCCTCATCGGGCCATCCTCTGGCCGACGGGCGCCTGCTGGGCGACCTCCGCGCCGGCGATCTGGTGGACGGGTCACGCGTCGTCGCTGCGGACCTCGTCGCCTATGACGGGGCGAGCACCTTCGACATCGTGGTCAGCGGCCCGACCGGGACCTACCTCGTCAACGGCATCCCGCTCGGGTCCACGCTCCGGCCGTAGGACCAGCCGGGCCGCGGCACGGACGGCGCTCCAACGACGTCGCCCGTCAAAGGCGGCCGTGCCCCGGAGTCACGAAAACCTGCGTCGCGATGCCGGCTCAGGCCATGTTCAGGGCGTCGGGCCCGGTCTGGCATGGATTGCAGCTTGACGGGCACGAATCCGTGGGCGCAGCGGCCCGCGTCCACATCCGAGGCGAGGTTACGCACGAATCCGAGCCTGGGCGGCATGGTGCCGTCGGCGGCGAGGTAGCGAATCGCTCCGCTAGCCGGGGACCCGGAGTGGTACCAATGAGTGAGGGAGAGTGATACTGGAGGTGCCCGCCTGATCCCACGGCCCGCGACGGAAGCGACGGTCAACCCGGGTATCATGCCGAGCGTGACCAGCGACACGACGAAGCTGCGCCCCTGGTCGGGCGATCGTGCCCCGGCGGGCTGGGGCCTTGGCGATGGGCAGGCGATTCCCTGGGAGTACGCGCCGGCGCCGGAGTCCCGTGACGTCGTGACCGTGAAGGACCGCTACGGGCTGTTCATCGACGGCCGCGAGATCCAGTCCTCGGACAAGGCCGTCTTCGCGACCGTAAACCCGGCGACGGAGGAGAAGCTGGCGGACGTCGCCCGGGCCACGCCGGCGGACGTGGACCGCGCCATCCGCGCCGCGGGCCGCGCCCAGAAGAAGGTCTGGGGTGCGCTGCCCGGCCGCGAGCGCGCCAAGTACCTCTTCCGGATCGCCCGGATCATGCAGGAGCGGAGCCGCGAGTTCGCCGTCCTCGAGACGATGGACTCGGGCAAGCCGATCAAGGAGAGCCGGGACGTGGACGTCCCGCTTGCCGCGGCCCACTTCTGGTACTACGCAGGCTGGGCGGACAAGCTCGAGTACGCGTTCCCTGGCCGCGTCGCGCGACCGCTCGGCGTGGCGGCCCAGGTCATCCCGTGGAACTTCCCGCTCCTCATGCTTGCCTGGAAGATCGCCCCGGCGCTCGCCGCGGGGAACTGCGTCGTCCTGAAGCCGGCGTCCACCACGCCCCTCACCGCCCTCCTCTTTGCCGACGTCTGCCGCCAGGCGGACCTGCCGCCGGGGGTCGTGAACATCGTCCCCGGCCCCGCCGAGATAGGGATGCACCTCGTCTCGAGCCCAAACGTCCAGAAGGTGGCGTTCACAGGCTCCACGGGGGTCGGCAAGCTCATCCACCGGGCCGTTGCCGGGACTGACAAGGCGATCACCCTGGAGCTTGGCGGCAAGGCCGCCAACATCGTCTTCGAGGACGCCGCGCTGGACCAGGCGGTCGAAGGCATCGTCAACGGCATCTACTTCAACCAGGGCGAGGTCTGCTGCGCCGGCTCGCGCCTGCTGGCGCAGGAATCGATCGTCGAGCCCCTCGTCGAGAAGCTCAAGGACCGCCTGTCCACGATCCGCGTTGGCGACCCGCTGGACAAGAACACCGATGTCGGCGCAATCAACAGCCGCCAGCAGCTGGAGAAGATCACGGAGCTGGTGGCAGCAGGTGTCGCCGAGGGCGCGGACCTCTACCAGCCCGCCTGCGATCTCCCCGAGCGCGGCTACTTCTTCCGCCCGACGCTCTTCACGAACGTCGCCCAGAGCCACCGGATCGCGAAGGAGGAGATCTTCGGGCCGGTCCTGTCCGTGCTCACCTTCCGGACACCGGACGAGGCGATCGAGAAGGCGAACAACACGCCCTACGGCCTGTCGGCCGGGGTCTGGACGGAGAAGGGCAGCCGGATCCTGTCCATGGTCCGACGGCTCAAGGCCGGCGTCGTCTGGGCCAACACCTTCAATCGCTTCGACCCAACCTCGCCGTTCGGCGGCTACAAGGAATCCGGCTTCGGCCGCGAGGGCGGCATGCACGGCCTCCATGCTTATGTTCGCCTGGAGGACCGCTAGGTGGCGTCTCACGGACCTGCCGCGTCGCCCCGGATCGAGGTCCGCAAGACGTACAAGCTCTACATCGGGGGTGCCTTCCCGAGGACCGAGAGTGGGCGCTCCTACCTGGTGAGCGCCGCGGACGGGACGCCGGTTGCGAACGCCTGCCGCGGCTCCCGCAAGGACCTCCGCGACGCCGTCCGCGCCGCGCGCGCGGCCTGCCCCGGCTGGGCCGATCGCACGGCGATGAACCGCGGCCAGGTCCTGTATCGCGTCGCCGAGCTCATGGAGGGCCGGCGGGACCAGTTCGTCGCCGAGGTCGCGCAGGCGGAGGGGTTGCGAGCCGACCGGGCGCGAGCCGTCGTGGACCGGGCGATCGACCGCTGGGTCTGGTACGCCGGCTGGGCGGACAAGATCGCCCAGGTCCTCGGCTCGTCCAACCCGGTCGCCGCGGACTACTTCAACTTCACGATCCCGGAACCCACCGGCGTCGTCGGGATCGTGGCGCCGGAGACCTCGTCCCTGCTGGGCCTCGTGTCGCGCCTTGCGCCGCCGCTCGTCACGGGCAACGCCGTCGTGGTCCTGACGTCGGAGACTCGCCCGTTGCCCGCGATCACGCTCACCGAGGTCCTTGCGACCTCGGACGTGCCCGGTGGCGTCGTCAACGTCATCACCGGCCGCAAGGCGGAGCTCGCGCCGGTGCTGGCCGCCCATGGGGATGTGGACGCGATCGACGTCTGGGGCGTGGCCGACGCCGCCCGTCGGGACATCGAGCTGGCAGCCACGGACAACGTCAAGCGCATCGTCCGCCGGCCGGCCGGCGTGACAGACGCCAGGTTCGACTGGCTGGATGACCGCGCCGCGGAGCGACCCGAGTGGATCGCCGCGTATCTCGAGATGAAGACCGTCTGGCACCCGATCGGCGTCTGACCGGACCCGTCGTGACGAGAGCAGCGGACCGGCGCAACCGGGGAACAGGGCAGGGGGCCGCATGACTTCGATCATCCAGACCGAATCGCTGACCAAGTCCTACGGGGTTCACCGGGGCATCGTCGAGGTGGACCTTGATGTCCAGGCAGGCGAGATTTTCGGCTTCCTGGGACCCAACGGGGCCGGCAAGACGACGACGATCCGGATCCTCCTTGACCTGATCCGCCCGAGTTCAGGGCGAGCATCCGTCTTCGGGATCGAGACGACCGCGGACCCGGTGGCGATCCATCGGCGGATTGGCTACCTGCCCGGTGAGTTCAGCCTGTACGACCGCCTGACGGGCACGGAGACGATCGAGTACTTCTCGAACCTGCGCGGCGGCGTGGACCGGGCGTATGTCGCCGAGCTCGTGGAGCGTCTCGGCCTGGACCCGAGCCGCCGGTTCCGCGAGTACTCCAAGGGCAACAAGCAGAAGGTCGGCCTGATCTGTGCGCTCCAGCACAAGCCCGAGCTGCTGATCCTGGACGAGCCCACGGCGGGTCTGGATCCGCTGGTCCAGCAGGTCTTCAACGAGCTGCTGTTCGAGGCGAAGGCCGCGGGCCGGACGATCTTCCTCTCGTCCCACATCATCAGCGAGGTCGAGCGGACCTGTGACCGCGTCGCCATCATCCGCGACGGCAGGATCGTCCGGCTGGACACCGTCGACGCGCTCCGCGAGCTGGCGGCCCACGAGGTGGAGCTCCGCTTTGCCGAGCCCGTGGACCCTGCGCCATATGCCGCGGTCGCCGGCGTGAGCAATCTCGTCGTGGAGGGTCGGTCGCTCCGGATGCTCGTGTCCGGTCCGATTGCCCCCGTGGTCCGCCTCGCGGCGCAGGGGCATCTCGTGGACTTCGTGAGCCGCGAGCCATCGCTCGAGGAGGTCTTCCTGGCAGAGTACGGCACGGCCGCCGGACAGCCGATTCGATGACCACGGAAGCGCAACTCGGAGGCGCCGGGGCGGCGACCTCAGTCCTGCGGCCGCCCACGCGCGCGGCACGGCTCCTGGGCCTCGGCTCGGTCTACGGCAAGGCGTTCCGCGACAGCCGGAGGACGGCCCTGGTCCTGGCCGCAGTCTTCGGTCTGCTCGTTGCCGCGACCGCGGGCCAGGTGGTCAGCCAGTTCGCAACGATCGAATCCCGACTGATCTTCGCTCGTCAGCTGACCGCCCTTCCGGCAGTGTTCCAGGGGATGCTCGGGGAGCCCGTCCGGATTGACACCCTGGGCGGCTTCGTGTCCTGGCGGATCCTCAACTTCATCCCGGTCATGCTCGGCATCTGGTCATTGGTGGCGTTCTCGGGGACGCTCGCCGGTGAGCTGGCACGGGGCAGCCTGGACTTCGTGGCCGCGACGCCTGTGGCGCGGCGACGGCTCGCGGCCCAGAAGGTCCTGGCCTTCGTCTCGTCCGTGCTGCTGACCGTCGTGGTGCTCGAGGCGATCCTCTACGCAAGCGTCAACGCGCTGGCCGCACTGCCCGGAGACTCCGTGTCGCTCGGCGCCGCGGCCGGCTCGGGAGCCTGGCTGCTCGTCACGATCCTCTTGCCCGGCGCCGTCGCCTTCGCGGTTGCTCCCATCCTCGGCCGCGGCGGCGCGCTCGGGGTCGGCGCGGTTGTCCTGTTCCTGAGCTTCGTGGTCTCGGCCTACTCGGACATCGTGCCGGCCTTTGAGATCCTCCGGCCGCTGTCATACCTGCACTTCACCGCCGATCACCGGCCGCTCGGCGGCCAGTGGGACTGGCCGTCCGTCGGGGTACTCGCGGGCGTGGTCGTGGCGCTGTTCGTGGCCGGGGTGGCGGCGTTCGAGCGGCGGGATCTCCTTGCCCCCGGCGGCGGACGCTTCAGGATCCCCGCAATCCGGCTCTGGATTCGAGGGGTCTTCCTGCGCGGCGTCGGCGAGCGTCTCCCGGCGTCCCTTGCCTGGGGCTTTGGCCTGGGCCTGTACGGGATCCTGATCGCCACATCGGCGGACGAGTTCGTCGCCCAGATCGGCAAGATCCCGCAGATCGCCGAAATGATTCGGCGGATCTTCCCCGATGCCAACATCCTGTCCACCGCCGGGTTCCTGCAGCTCTCGTTCTTCGGGCAGGGAATCATCATGTTCGGGCTGGCGGCGGCGACGTTCGTCGGGGGGTGGGCCTCGGACGAGGGCGAGCGCCGGCTGGAGGTGCTGCTCTCCGCGCCGGTTGGACGGCTGGCGTGGGCGCTCCGGAGCGGGGCATCGGTGCTCGCCGCGGTGGCGATCATGACCTTCCTGATGGCCCTCGGCGTGGCCGCCGGGACCGCGGCCCAGGGTGACGACATTGTTGGCCCGACGACCGGGGTCGCCGTGCTGGGCCTGTACG
>JACVXW010000229.1 GCA_015661135.1 Chloroflexota bacterium | reverse complement strand
GGATCCCCTCACCGGGCTTCCGAACCGGCGCTACTTCGACGAGTTCTGCGGGCTCCTGGCCCGTCGCCGGCGGTCCGGGGATGGTGTTGCGGTGCTCATGGTGGACATCGACAAGTTCAAGGTCCTCAACGACACGTACGGCCACCCGGTGGGCGACGAGGTCCTGAAGGCGGTTGCCAGCGCGATCGTGGCTGCGGTTCGCGAGGAGGACGTTCCGGCCCGCGTCGGGGGCGAGGAGTTCGCGGTCCTGCTCCGCAACCCGGGCCCGGACGTGGCCGCAGAGGTCGGCGAGCGCGTTCGCCAGGGGGTGCGAGCCCTCGACCTGCGTGAGCACGGCGTTCCAGGGGTGAGCGTCTCGGTCGGCGTCGCCAATGCTCGCACGGCGGACGAGGCGATCCTCGCGATCATCGAGCGGGCCGACAAGGCCCTCCTGAGCGCCAAGCGTTCCGGCCGGGACCGCGTCGTCGCGGCCTGACGCGTCCGGGCTACCATCGGTCCGTGCCCGCGGACGCCGACCCAGCCCTCAACCCAGCCCTCGACGCAGCGCTCGATCCACACGACGCCCCGGAGCCACCGTCCAACGGCGAGCTCGCCCGGGTCTTCCACGAGATCGGCGACCTCCTCGAGATCAAGGGTGAGCTCGTCTTCAAGACGGTTGCCTACCATCGCGCGGCCGATGCCATCGGGCGGTCGCCGGTCGAGGTCGCGCGGGCCTACCGCGACGGCCGACCGCCGGACATCCCGGGCGTGGGCCGGGCCATCGCCGACAAGGTCGGCGAGCTGGCACAGACGGGGAGGCTCGGGTACCACGAGCGCCTCCTCGCCGAGTTCCCGTCGACGCTGCTCGATCTTCTGAGGATCCCGGGCCTCGGCCCGAAGACCATCCGGCAGATCTACACGACGCTCGGCATCTCGAACCTCGGTGACCTTCGGGCGGCCGCGAGCGCTGGGCAGCTGCGTGGCCTGCGCGGGCTCTCCACGCGGACCGAGCAGGCAATCCTCGAGGGCATCGACGGCATCGCCGGGCGGGAGCAACGGCTCCTCCTCCACGAGGCCCGGGACATCGTGGAGGAGCTCGTGGCTGCGCTCAGTGCCGTCCGGGGCGTCCGCCGCATCGTGCCGGCCGGCTCGTACCGCCGGCGGCGCGAATCGATCGGTGACCTCGACCTCCTCGTGGAGACGGGCCCTGACCCGGCCGACGGATCGGCCGTCGTTGATCGGTTCACAACCCTCTCGAACGTTTCCGCGGTGATCAACCGGGGGCCGGCCAAGGCCGCCGTGACGATGGCCGGTCGCGGGCCACAGGTGGACCTGATGCTCATGCCGCCCGGCGAGGCCGGCACCTACCTCGTCCACTTCACCGGCTCCAAGGAACACAACGTCCGGCTCCGGGCCCGCGCCCGCGATCGCGGCTGGTCGCTCTCGGAGAAGGGGTTCCTGCGGATCGGTGAGGACGGCGAGCCGCTCGCCGGGGAGAACGCCGAGTTGCGGACCTTCGCGACGGAGGCGGAGGTCTACGCCTTCCTCGACCTGGCCGAGATTCCGCCAGAACTTCGCGAGAACAGCGGCGAGATCGAGGCCGCGCTCGACGGCCGACTCCCCCGGCTGGTTAGCATTGGCGATCTTCGCGGCGACCTGCACTCGCACTCGGACTGGTCCGACGGTTCGGAGCCGATCGAGGTCATGGCCGAGGCGGCCCGCGCGCGCGGCCACGCCTACCAGGTCCTCACGGATCACTCCCAGTCCCTCGCCATCGCCCGAGGGCTCACGCCGGAGCGCGTGCGGCTCCAGGCCGCGGTCATCGCGGCCCTGAATCGACGTTTCGCCGACGAGGAGGCCGCCGGCACCGCCCCAACCGCGACCCCGCCGGAGGGGTTCCGGCTCCTGCACGGCTGCGAGCTGGAGATTCGGGCAGACGGCCGGCTCGACTACGACGACGACCTCCTCGCGACCTTCGACGTGGTGGTCGCGTCCCTGCACGTTGGCCGGCGGCAGTCGCGCGAAGAACTGACGGCCCGTGTGCTCGGCGCGATCCGGAATCCGCACGTGGACGTCATTGCCCATCCGGCCGGCCGGATGATCGGCACCCGTGATGACCTGGCGCTCGACTGGGACGCCGTTTACGCGGCGGCCGCGCAGACCGGCACCGTCCTCGAGATGAACGGTTCGCCCGACCGGCTCGACCTGTCGGTCGAGCGAGCCCGCCACGCGGTCGAGGTCGGCTGCCTGCTCTCCATCGACTCGGACGCCCATCGAACGACCGAGTTCGAGCATCTCGAGTGGGGAATTTCCCAGGCGCGGCGAGCGTGGGTGGAGCCGGCTACGGTCCTGAACACCCGGACGCGGGCAGAACTTCTGGCCTACGTCCGGCGCGACGGCCGCTGAGCACCCATACGGCCACTGAGCGTCCCGACGCCCTCGCGTACCATCGGCTGATGGGCATCCGCGGAGCTTCCGCCGAGCTGGTCGTCGCAGCCACGGGCCTGATCCTCATTGGCAGGGTCCTGGATGGCCCGATCGTCTGGCTCATCGCGGGGCTGCTCGTCCTCGCCGTGGCGCTCGGAGCCGTCCAGATCCACGGCGAGAGTGGCGCACCGGCCGCCGCCCCAGGGGTGCCCGTCGAAGCGGTCGCGATGCCGGCCGCCGCCGCCGGCGCCGTGTTTGCGGCAGTTCACCTGGTGCCCGTCGGGGTGCTCCTCGCACCGGCGCTCGT
>JACVXW010000228.1 GCA_015661135.1 Chloroflexota bacterium | reverse complement strand
CTCAGCGGCCGCGCTCAGCGGCCGCGCTCAGCGGCGGCGGGCGGGGCGGGCGCCGGTGCGGCGCTTGATGTTCGGGGTGACGGTGTGGTCCCAGGTGGGGCGGTCCAGCCAGCGGGCCTGCCAGCCGGCCTGGTCCTCGTGCTCATCGCGGATGCCCGGGAGCCAGTCCGCTGCGGTGCCGGTCTCTTCCGGCGACTCGTCATCGTGCGCGACGCCGTTGCCCCCGGGTTCCTGCCCCGCCGGCACCACGACCACCGAGGCGACCTCGAGCACGGGCCCCAGCGGCTCGACCAAGGCGCCGCGCGCTGCCTTTGAAGCGGGCCGGGCCGCGGCCGCGATCTCGGCGGCACGCCCAACCACAACGGATACGTCCTGGTTCAGCACCCGGAACCGGATCTGCTGGATCTCGTCCCGCAGGGCCGCCGCGCGCTCGAACTCGAGCTCCTTGGCGGCGGCCCGCATGTCCGCCTCCATCCGCGCGACCAGCTGCTCCACTTTCCGGCTGTCCAGCTCTACGAGCCGTGCGTCCCGTGCCTCGCGCTCGGAGGCGTAGACGACCGTGGATTCCGCCACCGATCGCAGCTGGTCGTTGAGATCGCGGATGCCCTTGACGATGGTCTTCGGCTCGATTCCGTGCTCGCGGTTGTACGCCTCCTGGACGGCCCGTCGCCGATTCGTCTCATCGATCGCCGCCCGCATGGAGTCGGTGATCCGGTCGGCGTACATGACCACCTCGCCCTGGATGTTCCGCGCCGCGCGCCCGGTCATCTGGATGAGCGACCAGGCGCTCCGGAGGAAGCCTTCCTTGTCCGCGTCGAGGATCGCCACGAGCGTGACCTCGGGCAGGTCCAGGCCCTCGCGCAGCAGGTTGATCCCGACGATCACGTCGTACACGCCGAGCCGCAGGTCTCGCAGGATCGCTACCCGTTCCAGCGTGTCCACCTCCGCATGGAGGTACTGGACCTTGACCCCGAGCTCGCGCAGGTAGTCGGCGAGATCCTCCGCCATCCGCTTGGTCAGGGTCGTGACGATGGCTCGCTCACCGCGCTCCACGCGGACCCGGATCTCTTCGAGGAGGTCGTCGATCTGTCCCTCCGTCGGCCGGACGTGGATGACCGGGTCCACGATCCCGGTGGGGCGGATCAGCTGCTCGACGATCCGCTCGCTCCGCTCCAGCTCGTACGGACCCGGCGTCGCCGACATATAGATCGCCTGGTGGACGGTCGCCTCGAACTCCTCGAAGGTCAGCGGACGGTTGTCCAGCGCGGACGGCAGCCGGAACCCGAAGTCGACGAGGATCTCCTTCCGCGTCCGGTCGTTCTTGTACATGCCGACGACCTGCGGGACGGTCATGTGCGACTCGTCCACGACGAGCAGCCAGTCCGGCGGGAAGTAGTCCAGCAGCGTCCACGGCCGGCTGCCCGCGTCGCGCCGCGACAGGTGGCGCGAGTAGTTCTCCACTCCTGAGCAATAGCCGAGCTCGCGAAGCATCTCCATGTCGAACGTGGTCCGCTGGCGAAGCCGGGCGCCCTCGAGCACACGGCCCTCCCCCTCCAGCTGCCCGACGCGCTCCTCCATCTCGGCCTCGATGTCGACGATCGCGCCGAGCAACTTGTCCGCCGGCGTCACGTAGTGGGTCGCGGGATAAACGTTGATGTCGCGGCGCTCGGCGAGGAGCTCGCCCGTCAGCGGGTCCAGTTCCGTGATCCGCTCGACCTCGTCGCCGAAGAACTCGACCCGCACGAGCCGGTCCTCGGATGCCGGCTGGAACTCCAGCGTGTCGCCGCGCACGCGGAATCGCGCCCGCGTCAGGGCCTGATCGTTGCGCTGGTACTGGAGATCCACGAGGTGGCGGAGCACGGCATCGCGCCGGTATTGCCCGCCGACCCGCAGCCGGAGAACGGTCGCCCCGTAGTCCACCGGCGCCCCGATGCCATAGATGCACGAGACCGACGCTACGACGATGACGTCCCGCCGCTCGAACAGCGCGTGCGTCGCCGCGTGGCGCAGCCGGTCGATCTCGTCGTTCCGGCTCGAATCTTTCTCGATGTAGGTGTCCGACCGGGGCAGGTACGCCTCCGGCTGGTAGTAGTCGAAGTACGAGACGAAGTACTCGACCGCGTTGTCCGGAAAGAACTCGCGGAGTTCCGCGTACAGCTGGGCGGCGAGGGTCTTGTTGTGAGCCAGCACCAGCGTTGGCCGATTCGCGGCCTGGACGGTCCAGGCGATCGTCGCAGTCTTGCCGGTACCCGTGGCCCCGAGGAGCGTCTGGTGGCGCAGGCCGCGGGTCAGGCCGTCCGTCAGGCGCTCAATGGCGGCGGGCTGATCCCCCGTTGGTTCGAACGGGGCAACGAGGCGGAAGTCCGGCACGCGCCGAGTTTATCAGAGAACCGATGAAATCGAACGTCTGTTCACCGTGGCACCTTTGCCGCTGGCGGTCGGTACTCCCCACCCATACCATAGCGTTCGCGCCACGCCCAGACTGGCGGTCAACCAGTCACTCGAGGTCGCCGGTTTCGCATGTTGAAATCGGCCCGGCACGGTCGGGCGCTTTCGGGACGGCCCTATCAGAAGGGCCAGAGCCTCGTTGAGTTCGCCCTGGTCCTGACACCGCTCTTCCTGATCCTGCTCGGGATCATCCAGTTCGGGTTCATCTTCAACGCCTACATCACGCTGACGAACGCGACCCGCGAGGCGGCACGCGAGGGCTCGATCTACATCTTCGACCGGTCGTTGACCACGGCCCAGAAC
>JACVXW010000227.1 GCA_015661135.1 Chloroflexota bacterium | reverse complement strand
ACCGGTCCAGCTGCTCGCCCGCCCGGACGAGGAACTCGGAACGATCCAGGGCGGCATCGCGGGCCATCTCGGCGAGGAGGTCGTTGCGCTGGCTGTCCATGTCGTCCTCCCTATCCGTGCACGTCGAGATCCGGGCCCATGCGCTCCCGGAGGAACATTGAATGATGCCGCTCGAAGATCCACTCGCCGGCTCGGTGGCCCAGGGCGCGGACGCTCTCGTCCGCCTCCAGGCGATCCAGCGTGCCGTAGTCCGGCAGGTCCAGCAGGATCACGTTGTCGAAGTCCCAGCCGTGGGCGACGTTGTACCAGCCGATCAGCTTGATCCCGTACTTCGCGTTGTACTCGCGCATCTGGCGCGGGAACAGCGTCTTCATGAAGAACTTGAAGAACGGGTCGCGGCCGCGGCGGACGGAGAAGTAGGTCGCGAGCACGGGCACTGAGAGCGGACCTCCTGGCGTCTGTGGGCGTCGATCGGCGGCGATGGCGGCGACGGTGGCGATGGGCCGGCGTCGTCGGCCGCGGGCTATTCTCGCACGCCGCCGCCGGACGACCGGGACTGTTCGTCGCCGGACGTTGCCAGTGCGGGTCTCTCCGCTTCGTCCTCGAGCTCCCCGACCGTCCGGGTGGCCGACGCGAGTGGACGGCGGCGGCCGGCGGCGCGCCGGTCCGCGGCCACCAGCCGGAGCAGGAAGATGATCGTCTGGCCGGCCACGAGGAGGAGCACGAGCACGGTGATCAGGAGAGCGGTGCTCG
Source organism: Chloroflexota bacterium (assembly GCA_015661135.1). Taxonomy (GTDB): domain Bacteria; phylum Chloroflexota; class Limnocylindria; order Limnocylindrales; family CSP1-4; genus UBA5189. The sequence goes on along the minus strand of JACVXW010000227.1, from coordinate 2,008 downwards.
CCCACTCGGGCCAGCCCCAGACGACGCTGAGCGGCGTCAGGACGAGCAGCCCAACGAGCACCACGATCTGCGACCAGAAACAGCCGAGGCCCGGGCCCTTCTCGGCGTCGAGCGGGGCGCCCTTGTAGCTGATCTCGCGGACGCTCGACGGTGGTTCGGAGGACCCTGCAGACGGCCCGTCGGAGGGCTCAGGTTTCGGGGATGTCACCGGCCGACTCTAGCCGAGAAGTCAGCCGGGCGTGGTCTCGGCACTCGCCCGGTGCCAAAGCTCGGCGGCGATGCTCGCCGCCACGATCGGCTCGACGAGTGAACGCACGACGGGGTCACCGGCTGCGGACGGCGGGAGCTGGATCGTGAGGTCGGCTCGCTCGGCTCGCTCCGGTGTCGGGCCGACCGGCGCCGGGCCGATGGCGACGACTCGCCCGCCGCGGTCGTGGATCGTCCCAACAATCTCTGCGTCGTATGGCGACCCGGCAAGGAGGAGCGCCCGGTACCCGGGCAGGGCTGTGTAGATGCCGACATGGAGCCAGTCGCCGGCATCCATGGCGTCCGATTCGAGCCGCGGGCACTCGCGGAACAGGAGCGCGGCCTGCTCGGCGTCGCCGAGCGCGGCGGCATCGCCGATGACGTGGATCGCGACGCCGGTACCCAGGAGGTCCGCGGCCGCGGGCAGCCACCCGGGACGATCGGCGATCGCCTCGTCGGCTGCTCTCGCGGCAGCCTCGAGCAAGCCGAGGGCATCGATGTCGGCGCCCAGGGCGGCCGCAAGCCGGGTCAGCGCAGCGATCGTCGCGGCGAAGGTCAGGGACGCGACGCCACTGGCCTCGTCAGCTGCGTCGAGCGTCAGCACGCCGCCGGCGGCCGCAGCCAGGGCGGATCCCGGCTGATTCGTGATCGCTAGCGTCGACGCACCGGCGGCCCGTGCCCGCGCCACTGCGGCGACGGTCTCCTGCGTGGCGCCCGAACTGGAGATCCCGACGACGAGCGTCCGCTCGTCCACCGGCGCTGGCCGGGACGTGGACGCGTGTTCGACGATGACCTCCAGACCGCCCGCGCGGAAGGCCGACTCGACGGCGAGGGCGGCGAACCGGGAGCTGCCGAGGCCCGTCAGCACGAGGCGCTCCGGGCGGCGGTGCCCCAGGGCAGCGGCGAGCGTGAGTGGCGGTGCGGTGGCGTGCGCCCGCAGCACGGCCGGGATCCGTTCGAGGTCGGCCACGAGGAGCGCCGGGCGATCGATCATTCGGCCCTCACCGGCTGGAAGGGCGAACCCAGGAGCGCGCCGAGGCCGCCGGTCGGGGCGTACAGCCACTCGGGCAGGAAGGTCGCGGCATAGACGAACTCGCCCAGCTCCTTTTCCACCTCGAACGCACGCAGGAGGTCGCGGTCCAGCGCCCATGCGGTGTCGCCCAGGCCAAGGGCGTAGCCCTCGAGGAACGCCGCGCGCGCGGCCTCGATCCACGCGTCGAGCGCGACGGACGGCCCGGGGCCGAGCGGCCCGCTGCCGAGCGGCTGGTTGCCGAGCGCGCCGGCACGACGGAACCCGCTGCGGGCCACGTGATCGATGGACCGGAGGAACGCTGCGACATCCCGCAGCGGTGGCGCGAGCGCACGCCGGTCCCGGGGGTCGCGGGTCGGGTCGCCCTCGAAGTCCACGAGCAGGACATCGTCCGGACCGGGCAGGACTTGCCCGACATGGAGGTCCCCGTGGATCCGCTGGAGGCGAATCGGGATCGAGCGGTCACCCAGGGGACGGAGTGCGGCGCGAACGGCCTGACTCGCTGCTTCGATTCGAGCCGCGAGGCCCGCGTCCACGGCGGCGACGGCCTGCACCGCGGCACGGAATGTCGCCTCCGCTGTCCCGAGCCAACCCGCTAGATCCTCCCTCGTGGCCGCCCGGGTCTCGAACCCGGGCCGATGCAGGCCGCTCAGTGCCGCGTGCAGCCGACCCGTGGCCATCCCGGTGTTGCGCGGGATGTCCGTCGCGACCGGATCCGCGGTGCCGGACAGC
>JACVXW010000045.1 GCA_015661135.1 Chloroflexota bacterium | reverse complement strand
TGCCCAGCCCGTGAACGCGACTCCCGCCTGGGGCGCGTACCTGTTCGTCCGGCCGACGCCGGCCGGCGACGCGCCGCAGAGCTGGGAGGCAGGCCGCTACTGGGTGGATGTGCTCGTCGGCAGCGAGATCAGGAGGTTCGCGCTCCACATCCTTGATCCCACCGGCAGGGTTCCGGCGCCTCCGCCATGGCCCGAAATCGTTCCCGAGGGCCCGGATCTGCCGGGGACCGGGCCCGCCGGACTCCCGGTCGGGCCGTTTGCATGGGTGGCCGGGACGGCCGTGCCGCTCCAGGCCGACGCAGGTCCGCCACTTGACTCGGCCAGCGCATGGCTGGACCTCGACGATGTCGGGACCAGCGAAGCCGCCCGATCCTTCGTTGCACGTGCCTACCAGCCCGTCGCGGAGTGGCTTGGTGTCGTGTTGCCCTCCAGATCCACGATCCGAGCGGCATCGCTGCGCCGTCTCGCTCCACTCCCCTGGGATGGGGAGCCGGGTGTCACGACCACGACGACATCCGGGGAGGACCTTTCGTTCGTCGCCTTCGAACGCGCGGGCGGCGCGCTGTGGCGACCCGGCGTGTACGCGATCCGCATCGAGTTCGAGGACGGCGCCGGGTCGCATGACCTGACCTGGCACGTGGAACTGCGGCCGGGTCCTCTGGGCGCCGAGCCGGTGCTCCTGTCGGCGACCCGCGCCTGGGCGAACCTCGCCGGCTCCACCGGCATCCTCCTGGGCACGACGGAGCCGGCCGACGGTGAGCCGGCCTCGGCCGGCGTTCGCCTCATCGTTATCGATCCCGAGGCGGGTGCGACGTACGCAGGCCTCGGCGGGGCACACCTCTTCGGGTGCGGGCAGACCCTGGTCAGGGGTCGGCCGACGCTTCTCGGTTTCGTCGGTCCGGTGGCGGACAACCTCGCCCCCGTCACGCTGCCCATCCTGACCGCCGCCGGCTCCGTGCCCGGCCTGGCGGTTGCCGCCCCCGTCCTCACCGCCGAGTTCGGCGGCCCGGCGTCGTACGGCTTCCGGGCCGGCCAGTCGCCGGACGCCACCGGCTACACGATCTGCATCGGCATGGCGGGGTCCGGCGGGTGAACAGCGTCGTCGACTATCCTGCTCGGTGATGGCCGGCCAGCTTTCCCGATCGATCCCGCTCGCCGAGTTGCACTGCCATCTCGGTGCGGCGGTGACCCCGGCGATCATGTGGGGGATCGCCCATTCCCAGGGGATCAAGCTCCCGACGAAGGACTACTGGGAGTTCCGCGAGCTGATCACGGTCAACCCGCGCGCCCCGAAGTCGTTCGAGACCTACCTCCAGCTGTTCCACTGGACCGAGCTGATCCAGAGTTCGCCGCTGGCCGTGGAGCGCAGCGTCTACGAGGTCATCGGGGGTGCGTATCGAAAAAACAACGTCACGACGATGGAACTTCGCTTCAACCCGATGAAGCGGAACCGGGGCGGCGAGCAAGACCTCGACCACATCATCGCCGCGGCGGCCCGGGGGATGGACCGCGCCACCCTGGAATATCCCGTCAAGCCCGGCCTGATCTTCTGCCTCGATCGGGCGTTCTCCTACGGCCTCAACGAGATCATCGTCGAGAAAGCGATCACCTGGCGGGACCGGGGTGTCGTCGGCATCGATATCGCGGGCCCCGAATCGGCCACCTTCCGTGTGGCCGACTACCGGAAGCTCTTCCGGCGCGCCCGCCAGTTCGGCTTGGGCATCACCGTCCACACCGGCGAGTCCGGCCCGGTCGAGGAGGTCGCGCGGGTCGTGGAGCTCCTCGAGCCGGATCGGATCGGCCACGGCGTCAAGGCCGCCTACGACCCCCGGGCGATGGCGATGATCAACGAGCGCGGCATCGTCCTCGAGATCTGCCCCAGCTCAAACCTCAACACGAAGGTCGTCTCGGGCTGGGAGGAGTTCCGCTGGATCTTCGACACCTTCCGACGGAACGGCGTCCGGTTCACGATCTCGACCGACGGCCCCGAGATGCTCAAGACGTACATCCGGGACGAGCTGGCGACGCTCGGGCGCCTGGGGATCCTGTCGGTCGAGGAGCAGGAGCAGGCCGCCGCGACCTCGATGGCCGCTTCGTTCGTCCGAAACGTGTCGGACGTGCCTCCCGCGGTCCGCCAGCCCGCCACCCGGGTCGCCGTGGAGCGCGAAGAGGCATAGCAGGGCTCGGCGGTCCGCAGACGCAGCGCAGTCCCGCAGAGCCGGAACATCTCTCTCGCCTATGCACCTCGCCGGCATATCGGCTCGCCGGCGGTCGAAGCCGAGGCGCCACTATTCCGCCGAGGTGCATACCCCGCAGCGGCTTTCTCCGGGTGCGCCCGCACGGCCTGCCGCGCGCAGATCAGTCGCCGGCGCGGGGTTCCACGCGGTACGTGCAGGATCGCCCGCCCGATGCGATGTGCGTCTCGCGGACGACGTCGGCGCCCAGGACCTCGCTGAACAGGGCGAGCTCGGCCTCGCAGCATGAGCTGGTCTCGCGGGCGAGGTGGAAGATCGCGCAGTTGTGCTCTCGGAGGCGGATCGTGCCGTCCGAGCCGACCACGGCCTCCGCCAGGTAGCCGGCCCCGTCCTGAATGACGGCGAGCTCCCGGACCCGATCGATGAGCGGCGCCCCGGCTGGTACACGTGCGGCGAGCCGCTCGCGCAGCCGGGTGCCCATCTGACGCCGCCGCGCCGCGAAGACCTCCTCGACGAGGGTAACGCCGCCGACGGCTTCGATCGCCTCGATGAGCCCGGCCGCGAATCCGTCGTAGTCGGCCGGGAAGAGGGTCTGAGCATCCGGCGTCACGTCGTAGAGGTGTCGCGGCCGGCCTACCCCGTGGCGCTCGATCGAGTAAGCAACGAGACCAGCTTGCTCGAGCGCGTGCAGCTGCTGGAGAACACCGGTGCGGCTCGCCCCGAGATGGCCAGCCAGGCTGTCGGGCGACATCGGTCCGTCCTGTCGCAGGTTGACGAGGATCGCCCGGCGGAGGCTCGAGGCAGAGTGCCCGCTCGCGCCGTCTCCGTTGCCGTTCACGGGCGCGCGCCCGAAGGTTGAGACGGCGACGCTGTCGCGCGGCTCGGGGCCGGCGTTCGGGACGGGCTCCGACATCGGTGGGAGGCTAGCAGGAAACGCCGCCGCCGGTCTGAGCCGGTGCTACGCTCCGGCGATGGACCTGGATCTCTCCACGGAGCACGCCCTGCTCCGCTCGACCGTCCGGGACTTCATGGAGCGCGAGGTCGCGCCGGTCGTCGGGGCGCACGAGCGGGAGCGCCGGTTTCCCTCGGAGGTCGTTGCGCGGCTCGGCGAGATGGGCTGGCTCGGCATTCCGATCCCGCTGGACGAGGGCGGAGCCGGCCTGGACACCCTCGCGTATGCGATCGCGATCGAGGAGATCGGTCGTGTCTGGGGTTCGCTCGGCCTGATCGTCGCGGCCCACACCTCGCTCGGCTGCGGGCCGCTCCACCTGGCCGGATCGGCCGCGCAAAAGGCGAGGTTCCTCGTCCCGATGGCGAGCGGTCGCGTGTTGGGCGCCTACGGCCTGACGGAGCCGGGCGCGGGCTCGGATGCCGGGGGGACGCGGACCACGGCGCGCCACGAAGACGGGCCGGACGGTGGTTCGTGGGTGATCGACGGCGGCAAGCGGTTCATCACGAATGCCGGCCAGGCCGGAACGTACATCGTCACGGCACGAACCGGTTCGAAGGACGACGGCTCGGCCGAGATCAGCGCGTTCATCGTCCCGGCGGACACGCCCGGCTTTCGCGTGGGACGACTGGAGGACAAGCTGGGTCTCCACGCGTCGGCGACCGGCGAGCTGTTCTTCGACGACTGCCGCGTCCCGGTGTTCAACATGCTGGGCGGACGCGGGGAAGGCTTCCGGACGTTTCTCAGGATCCTGGACGGCGGGCGGATCAGCATCGGCGCGCTCGCCGTGGGGCTCGCCCAGGCGGCGCTTGATGCCGCCGTGCCCTACGCCCGGACTCGGGAGCAGTTCGGCCGGCCGATCGGCTCGTTCCAGGGCGTTGCCTTCATGATCGCCGACATGGCGACCGAGATCGAGGCCGCCCGTTCGCTCGTCTGGAAGGCGGCCTGGCTCAAGGACCAGGGCCGGGACTACGCGCTCGTCGCGGCCCAGGCCAAGCTCTTCGCGTCCGAGGTCTCCAGCCGTGCCACGAACGCCGCCATCCAGGTCCACGGCGGCTACGGCTACGTCACCGACTTCCCCGTGGAGCGGTTCATGCGCGATGCCAAGCTGACCGAGATCGGGGAGGGGACCAGCGAGATCCAGCGCCTCGTCATCGCGCGCCGGATCCTGGGCTTGAAGATCGTCTAGCGGATCGGTGTAGCGCGTCCCGTTGCGGGCGCCAAGCGGCGGGCGCCAGCCCGCGACGGCCCGCTTCCTGGCCAATGACCGCTACCGGAGCACTAACCGGATAGCGGCGGCCGAGCCGGGGCATCGTGAGCCGTCGCCGGCCAGATTCAACCTGTCGCATCGAGGTCGCCGAACGTGGCGGCCGTCATCCGGCAACCATCTCAGCCTGCGGCGGCCCCCGCGATCGGGCTCAGACCCGCGCAACGCTCTCCGTTGGAGCATTGGCCAGGAAACCGAAATGGGGTAGGGCACGGCGCGCTTCCGGAGGGACGGGCCGGATCTGGGCTACTGCCTCGCGCTCAGCCGCCGTTGCCGGCCGCGACGATCATGGCTTCGCGGATCGCCGCCTTGAATTCGTCCGTCCATGGGCCCTGACCAACGATCACGAACGGGCGTGCGTCGATGAACTCCGCGGTGGCCGGATCCGCGACCCAGGCGGCCACGCAGGCATCGACATCCGGCCTTCGACGGTCATACGTCTCGCCGGTCCGGAAGATGTAGACGCGGAGTCGGGTCGGCGTATCCATCCCGAGGCCCGTCGCGTCGAAGCCGATCGCCGTCGCGGTCAGCGTGGCGTCGTCACAGCCGTCGTCACCCGAGACGATCCGGGCCAGGTCCACGCCCCGGTTGGCGATCTCACCGGCGATTCCGGGAAAGTCCAGCGGCGTCGGCTCGGGCGGCGACTCGAGAATCGCTCCGCAGCCCGCAAGGAGGATGGCAAGCGACCCGAGCGTCGCAGTCAACCGCCGCACGGGGCGGGTGCGGGCACGCCGCCGACGCAGCGAGAAGTCGGGGAATCCCATGTCGCGAGGCTACCGCAGCGGGCCGCTAAGCGCGCCCGAGGCGTACCGCGGCGCCTTCCCGAGGCGGCCGCGACCCCGTGCTAGCATCGGCCCGTGCCCGCGCCCGACTGGCCGGTCTTCGGCCGCGACGTCCCCGACGCCGCCTGGCGCCCCTCCCCGGACGACTTGCGCCGTAGCCGGCTGGCCGAATTCGTGAGGACGTCGGGGATGCCGGACCTGATCGCGCTGCAGGCGCGCGCAGCCGCCGATCCGGCCTGGTTCTGGGGTGCGGCAGCGGACGACCTCGCGATCCCGTGGCAACGGCGCCCGGCCGCGGTTCAGGACGCGTCGCGCGGCCCCGAATGGACGCGATGGTGGACAGGTGGCGCCTTCAATCACGCCGCTGCGGCGATCGATCCGCGTGCGCGGCGCGAACCGGACGGCGAGGCGCTCACCTGGGAGGGCGAGGACGGCGAGGTCCGCCGTTGGACTGCGCGGGAGCTCCGTGACGAGGTAGATCGCGCAGCCGCGATGCTCGTAGGCGAGGGCATTGGGCCCGGCGCTCGTGTCGGCATCCTCATGCCGATGCTGCCCGAAACGGTGGTCGCGGTCTTCGCGCTCGGCCTGCTGCGGGCGATCTTCACGCCGATCTTCTCCGGCTACGGGCCGCCGGCCATTGCCTCGCGACTGACGGACTTCGAGGCGACCCTGCTCATCACCGCGGACGGGTTCCTGCGTCGAGGCAACGTCGTGGCCCTGAAGGCAGCGGCCGACGAGGCCGTGGCGGCCGCACCGACCGTCCGCCGCGTCCTTGTCGTCCGACGGCTCGGGGATCGAGCGCCGGAGAGCCAGTGGGATGAGGCCCGCGACCGCTGGTGGCACGAGGCAATCGCCGCTGCGGCCGGGGAGCCTGCCCCCGAGCGCGTGGAGACCGATCCCGAGACCCCGTACATGGTCATCTACACGTCGGGTACGTCGGGCCGGCCCAAGGGAGCGGTCCACGTGCACGGCGGTTTCCCGATCAAGGCGGCGCAGGATCTCGCCCACAGCTTTGACCTGCGCGCGGGCGAGGCCATGTTCTGGTTCACCGATCTCGGCTGGATGATGGGCCCGTGGGCGATCTCCGGGGCGCTGATCCTGGGTGCGCGGCTGGTGATCTACGAAGGAACGCCGGACCATCCCGGCCCGGACCGGCTCTGGCAGATCGTGGCGCGCCACCGAGTCACCCACCTGGGCCTGAGCCCGACCGTCATTCGCGCCCTGATTCCGCACGGTACGGAGCCGGTTCGATCCCATGACCGATCTTCGCTGCGCGTGCTCGGCTCCACCGGGGAGCCGTGGAACCCTGACCCGTGGTGGTGGTTCTTCCGCGAGGTCGGGGAGGGCCGTTGCCCGATCGTCAATTACAGCGGTGGGACCGAGGTCTCGGGCGGGATCGTGGCCGGCAACCTGATCACGCCGGTCCGGCCCACGTCGTTTGCCGGCCCGAATGTCGGCGTCGCCGCAGACGTCGTGGACGCGGAGGGGAACCCGGTTCGCGGCGCCGTTGGCGAGCTCGTGATCCGGCAGCCGCTGCCCGGCATGACCCGCGGCTTCTGGGGGGACCGTGACCGCTATCTCGAGACCTACTGGTCCCGCTTCCCAGGGGTCTGGGTCCACGGCGACTGGGCCCTGATCGATGCCGACGGCTACTGGTACATCCAGGGCCGCTCCGACGACACGCTCAAGGTCGCCGGCAAGCGCGTGGGACCGGCCGAGGTGGAGAGCGCGGCGGTCGGCCATCCGGCAGTCGTCGAAGCGGCGGCCGTCGGGCTGCCGCACGCGGTCAAGGGCGAGTCGATCGCCGTCTTCTGCGTCCTCGCTCCGGGGATCGCGGACACGGTCGCGCTCCGGGCGGAGATCGCGGCCGCGGTCACCCGCGAGCTCGGCAAGGCCCTCAAGCCGGACCTCGTCGTGGTCGTGCGAGCGCTCCCCAAGACGCGCTCCGGCAAGGTCATGCGGCGGGTGGTCCGGGCCGCCTTCCTGGGACTGGATCCCGGCGACCTCAGCGCGCTGGACGATCCATCCACCGTCGTGGCGATCGCGAGCCTGGGAAGCGGCTCGACGTGACTGGCGCTCCTTGACCGATGATGATGGTCGACTATGATGCTCGACCATGAGAACCGTGACCTCGATGGACCTGCGCAGGCGACTCGGCGAGATCCTGGATGCGGCCGCGGCCGGTGAGCGGATCGCAATCGAGCGCGATGGCCGGCCGATGGCAGTCCTGGTCACGCCGGAGGCCGCGCAGCGACTGGACGAGGGCACAGAGGCCCGGGTCCAGCGAGGCCTGGCTGCGCTCGACCGGCTCGACGAGTTCCGCGAGCGAATGGCCCGCCAGTACCCGGTCCCCGACGACGGCTTGACCACGGCGGAATGGATCCAGCGCGAGCGAGAGGCTCGGACGGATCGGATCGCCGAGGCGGCGGGTCGTTCGCTGGACGAGCTGGGCGGCGACCAACGCGAGCCCCGACGATGAGCAGGCCGATCGTCCTCGATGCTTCGGTTGCCCTTCCGTTGGTCCACGGCGAGGACGAGTCGGATCAATGGCGGCGCGCGGCCGCCGCCTGGCTCCAGGCGAGTCGCCGGATAATCGTGCCGGATCATTTCTGGCTCGAGGTCTCGAATGCGCTGATCAGACGGCACGGATACGCCGGCCGTGAAGTGCTGGAAGCCCTCCACGTACTCGACGACGTCATCGCCGACACCGTTGCTCTCGACCGGCCGATCGTCGTCCTCGCCCTCGACCGCGCCGAGCGGTTCGGGCTGTCGACCTATGACGCCGCCTATCTGGCACTTGCGGAATCGCTAGACGCCGATCTCGCGACCATGGATCGGGCGCTGGGGCAGGCCGCGGGACCGCGTCTCGATTCCGGAGCGTACTCGCCGCGCCGCCTGTCCGAGGAGAGGGCCGGCTACGGGTCGCCCAGCAAGGTCACCTGGCCGGACTACTCCAGCGCGGCTTCATATCTCTCGTCGATGCGCGCCGGGATCCGGCGGGCGGCCGCCGTGACCAAAGCCTGACCTAAGTACGGCGATTCGCAACTCCCACAACGCCCTCACCCCGCCGCCGTCTGTGCGGGCAAGGCGGTCAGGACCCGCAGGAGATCGTCGCGGGTGGAAAAGCCTCGCGCTGTCAGGCCGAGACGAACGTGTGGGCTGGATAGACTTCGGGCAGATCCGTCACGCCGAGCTCCTGCA
>JACVXW010000226.1 GCA_015661135.1 Chloroflexota bacterium | reverse complement strand
CGCGATGACGCCTTCGACGATGTTCCAGCCGACCGTCAGGTATTCGAGCCGGAGGCCGCGGCGCAGGAGCTGCGCCCGATCACGAGTGGGAAGCTCTGCGGTGGTCATGCGTGTGGAGCCTCCTCGAGTCGGGTGCGGTCGGGCGACTCGAGCTGGAACGTCGAGTGCTCGATATCGAAGTCGCCGGACAGGCACCGGCACAGCTCGTCGAGCACGTCCGGGGGGCTCGCTCCCTCACGGAGCACGACATGGGCCGACAGGACGTTCAACCCGGACGTGATCGTCCAGGCGTGGAGATCGTGGATGTCGGCGACACCTGTCGCGCGAAGGATGTGCGACCGCACTTCGGCGAGGTCCACACCCCTCGGCGTCGCCTCGAGGAGGACGTCCACCGCCTCCCGCAGCAGGTGCCACGTCCGGGGGATGATGAGCAGCCCGATGAGCGCCGAGGCGATGGCATCGGCCGGCGTCCAGCCGGTCACCCCGATGACGACCGCGGCGCCGATGACCGCGGCCGAACCGGCGAAGTCACCCATGACCTCCAGGTACGCCCCGCGCATGTTCAGGCTCTCGCCCTGTGCCCGTCGCAGGAGGAAGAGCGAGACGGCATTGGCCGCCAGGCCGAGCACTGCAACGGCCAGCATCAGGCCCGTGGCGATCTCCGGCGGCTCCGAGAGGCGTCGCCAGGCTTCGACCAGGATGAAGGCACAGACGCCGAACAGGAGGACCGCGTTGACGACGGCGGCAAGGATCTCGAGCCGCAGGTAGCCGAACGTCCGGCCGCCGTTGGCCGGCCGCCCGGCGAACCAGATCGCCAGGAGCGCAAGGCCGATGCCGGCGACGTCGGTGAACATGTGCCCGGCGTCGGCCAGCAGGGCGAGGCTGTTCGAGACCAGTCCACCGACCAGTTCGATGAGGAAGACCACGAGCGTCAGGGCGAACACCCCGACGAGGCGATCGCGGTGGGCGCCGGCCGCGGTCCCGTGGGCGTGCGGCATCAGGCCACCCCCTCCGCGACGTGGACGGCGGCGTCGACGATCAGCCGCCGGAGGTGGTCGTCCACCAGCCGGTAGTAGGCGATCCGGCCGACCTTGTTGCGGCTCACCGCACCCCGCTCACGGAGGAATCGGAGCTGATGGGACAGGGCGGACACGCTCATGCCGAGAACAAGCGCCATGTCGCAGACACACAGCTCGCGCTCGCTGACAGCCAGCAGGTGAAGGATCCGGGCGCGTGACGGATCAGCCAGGGTCGCGAACAGGTCGGCGACCGCGCGCGAGCCGTCGCCACCCAGTGTCCGGCCGAGCAGCGGGCGGATCGCGTCCGGGTGGAGGCAGTCGATGTCGCAGCGATCGCCGTCGATGGCCGAGGCAAATACATGAGCCATGGCTCAAGTATTACACCGGCGATCAGGGCCGGCACAGAGGACGCGCGCTCAGGCCTTCCGTCCCCCGCGGGCGCGTCGTCGGCCGCGGCATTGTCAAAGACTCGCTAGAATGTGCGAATGACCAATGTACAAATGACCATCGACCGCGCCGCGAAGGACGCGCTCAATGAGCAGTTCTCCCGGATCGGCAAGGCGCTTTCGAGCCCGCGCCGGATCGAGCTGCTCGATCTGCTCGCCCAGGGCGAGCGCCCGGTCGAGTCACTCGCCGCCGCCAGTGACATGAGCGTTGCCCTCGTCTCCGCCCACCTCCAGGCCCTCCGGGCAGCTCGCCTGGTGGAAGCCCGCCGTGACGGGCAGCGGGTCCGGTACCGGCTCGCGGGAGACGACGTCCATCAGCTCCTCACCGCCCTGCGCGCCGTGGCACGAGAGCGGCTTGCCGAAGTCGAGGTGGCCGTCCGCACGTACCTGGGAGCGCCCGACGAGTTCGAACCCGTCACGCGCGAGGAGCTCTGGGCCCGTGCCCGTGCGGGCAACCTCACGATCCTCGACCTCCGCCCGCGCGAGGAGTACCTCGCAGGCCACATCCCGGGGGCGCTGTCGGCCCCGCTGCCGGAACTCGTGGAGCTGCTCGCCCGGCTCCCGCGAGACGCGGAGGTCGTCGCCTACTGTCGGGGACCGTACTGCGTCCTGGCCCCGCAGGGCATAGCCGTGCTCCGGCTCCACGGACACGCAGCACGGCGGCTCGCGGACGGGTTCCCGGAGTGGCGCCTCGCCGGATTGCCGGTCGAGGTCGGGCCGGCCGCGGGGACGCTGGCGTGAACATCCTGATCATCCTCAACGACCCGCCGTACGGCACGGAACGCTCGTACAACGGGCTTCGACTGGCGCTCACCCTTGCGAAGGAGTCCGCGGTCGAACTGCGCGTCTTCCTGATGGCCGATGCCGTGCGCTGCGCGCAGCGCGGCCAGAAGACCGCCGAGGGCTACTACAACATCGAGCGGATGCTCACCGGGCTCAGGGTCAAGGAGGTCCCGATGGGCGCGTGCGGAACGTGCATGGACGCGCGCGGCATGGGCGACGAGGCGCTCACCGAGGGCGCCCATCGCTCGTCGATAGCCGAGCTCACGGCGTGGACGCTGTGGGCGGACAAGGTCATCAGCTTCTAGACTCAGCCGGCAGCAGGAGGCCCCACATGGCGACGGTTCTGGTTCTCGGGGGCGGCATCGGCGGTGCCGCTGCGGCGAATGCCCTGCGCAATCGCCTGGGCGACCGCCACCGGATCGTCGTCGTCGATCGCGATGCCGAGCAGGTCTTCGCCCCGTCGCTCCTGTGGCTCATGGTCGGGCAGCGCCGACCGGCCGCCATCTCGCGCCCGCTGGCACAGCTGC
>JACVXW010000225.1 GCA_015661135.1 Chloroflexota bacterium | reverse complement strand
GCCTGGATCTCGTCGTTCAGGAGGACCAGCACGCCGAGACCCGCGGCCTCCGGCGCGCCGGCCACGCGCACACCGTTCAAGAGATTCATGCCGGCGTCGGTCCCCAGCGCGTTGGACGGTCGCTGCGAGCCGACGAGCACGACCGGACAGCCGACCTTCAGCGTCAGGTTCAGGAAGTAGGCGGTCTCCTCGAGCGTCGCGGTGCCGTGGGTGATGACGACGCCGTCGACCGCTTCACGGTTCACCACCTCGTGCACCACCTCGTTCAGGGCCAGCCAGTCCGTCGGCGACACCGCCGCGCTCGAGATCGCGCGGAAGCGGACGGGGATGACGTCGGCCTGCATCCCCACCTCCGGGAAACGGCCGACCAGCTCGTCCACCTCCTGCCGGCGGCCGTAATCCATGTACTCGTAGAGGTCGAGGCTGTGGCGACCCACGCCCGAGATCGTCCCTCCGGTGCCGATCACCGCCACTCGTGGCTTGCGCGTCCCGACCACTGCTCGTCGTTGCTCCGCCCGCTCAGGAAGACTCACGGTGCCGTCAGCCTAGCACCCGAAAGGGTGCGGTGAAAGGGCCGTCCGGGTCTCGATCCGGGTAGCCGTACGCTCGGCGCGCGGCTTCTGGCGTGATCGTGCCGTTCCGGAGATCGGCCTCGACCAGCGCCCGATCCCGGTGGCGTGGATCGCCGTACCCCCCACCACCGGGCAAGAGCAGTCGCACGACCTCGCCCGCGCGGAAGACGACGTTGGGCGAGCTCGTCGGCGTGATCGCGACGTCGTTGACGAGAATCCGACCAGGCGAGCCGGGCCGACCGCCGAACAGACCTTCGGGAGCGAAGCGCATCCGTCCGGCAGAGCCTGAGAGCACGACGGGGGCGTCGGGATCGAGCCGGCCGTCGTCGAAGGTGCGCAGCGCCAGCTCCTCGCCGAGTCCGCCGCGCCACCGGCCGGCGCCGCCGGAGTCCGCGATGAGCTCGCGGCGCTCGAAGAGGATCGGCGTCTCCATCTCCGCCCACTCGATCGAGACGTCGCGCACGTTGTACGGGAAGCTCACGGAGGCGAGGCCGTCGATGCCCGGTCGGCCGCCCATGCCGCCGAAGGCGTGCTGATGCAACGCAAACGCCTGCCCGTCGCGCTGCACCCCGTTGACGTAGAACTGCCACGTGGGCATCGAGCCGGAGTCGGCGGGGACGCGGTCGGGCGCGATCTCGGCGAGGATCCGGAACATCAACTCCGAGACCAACATGCCGGCGGCGAGGCGCCAGAAGCACGCGGCCGGGTACGCCGGATTGACGAGGCAGCCCTCCGGCGCCGTTACCGTGAGGGGCCGGTACGTGCCCTCGTTGTTCGGCCGCTCGGGATCGCACACCATCTTGAGCGGCACCGCCACGTAGGCGCGCGTGTAGTTGAGCGGCGAGTTCACCGGGCGGCGGACCTGGGGCGCGGTGCCGGTGAAGTCCGCTGTCAACTGGTCTCCGCTGACCGTCACCGTGAGGGCGATGGTCTGGGGCTCGGCAACGCCCTCGATCTCCATCGCGAGCTCCTTCGCGTACCGGCCGTCCGGGAGCCGCGCGATGCCGGCCCGCATCCCGGCCTCGGTGCGGCGGAAGATCTCGTCGGCCACCGGCCGGAGCGAGGCGAGCCCGAACTCCCGCGCGAGCCGCTCGAGCCCGCGCACGCCGATCCAGCCCGACGCCATCTGGGCGCGGACGTCGCCGATCACCTTCTCGCTGAACCTCACGTTGCGGCGAATCAGCGCGAAGAGATCCTCGTTGGCGGCGCCGGCCCGGTAGAGGCGCAGCGGCGGGATGATGAGGCCCTCTTCGAAGACCTCTTCGCTCAGTCCGGAGCCCTTCCGGCCACCGATGTCCACGTGATGCACGCTGTTGATCGAGAAGCCGAGCAGCCGGTCGCCGGCGAAGGCCGGGGTCGTGACGAAGACGTCCGCGGTCTGGCCGTTGCAGAGCCACGGGTCGTTGCAGATGAAGACATCGCCCGGTCGGACGGTCTCCGGCGGGAACGCCGCAAGGAGATTCTTGCCGAACACCGGCATGACGCCGGTGTGCCCGGTCGCGCCTAGCCACGTCTGGGCGACGAGGTTGCCGCGATCGTCGTAGAGACCCGTCGACATGTCGTGGACCTCGATGACGTCGTGCGAGAACGCCGTGCGGAAGAGCGTCGCCGCCATCTCGTCCGCGAGCGCGATGAGGCGCGGCCAGATGACGTCGAGCGGGAGGTCCGCTCCGTGATCGGTCATGGCGCGCCTCCGATCGTGATGAGGAGCGAGCCGTAGCGGTCGACCTCGAGGGCCCCGTCCACGTCGATCACGGTGGTGGCGGACGCCTCCTCGACGATCGCCGGGCCGCGGATGAGCATGCCCGGGCTGAGCTCGGCCCGGTCGTAGACGACGAATTGGATCAGCCGTCGCTCCCGGGACGAGAAGGCCGGCCGCTCGTCTTTCGCGGAGGCGGCAACCGCGCCGGAGACCGCGAGGGAATCGAGCGTGAAGGCCTTCTCCACAAGCTGGCCGCAGAGGCGGAGGTTGACCAGCTCGGCCGGCACGTCATCGTAGAAGTAGCCGTATTTCTCACGGTAGATCTCGGCGAACCGCCGCCAGAGCGCGGCCCGGCCGAGTGACGCGGGCGAGTCGTCGATGGCGATCGTCACCTGGTAGCCCTGCCCGATGTACCCGACGTCCACGGCGCGCGTGAACACGACCGCGCCGCCCGCCTCCGCGGTTCGGAGCGTCCGCGCCACGTCCTCCGCCATCTCGCGGAAGATG
>JACVXW010000224.1 GCA_015661135.1 Chloroflexota bacterium | reverse complement strand
CGAGTCCGTGAACGCGGGCATCACGACGCTCGTGGACTGGTCGCACATCATGAACACTGAGGACCATGCGGACGCCGCGATCAAGGGCCTCAAGGACACGGGCATCCGGTCCGTCTTCGCCTTTGGCTTCCCGAACACGTCGATCCAGACGTGGTGGTTCGGCCCGGACTACACGGGCAGCGTCGAGCGCATCGACGGCGCACTGGCGCGGAGAATCCGAAGCCAGGACCTCGCCAGTGACTCGGGCCTCATCACGATGGGGCTCGCTACCCGCGGAACCAACTTCTGCAAGCCGGAGGTGGTCCGCTACGAGTGGGAGCTCGCCAAGGAGCTCGATATCAACATCACGGTCCACGTCGCGATGGACCGATTCGGGTACACGAAGGGCCAGCTCCGGGCGCTGAACGAGATGAACCTGCTATATCCCAATACCACCTACATCCACGCCTCGCATCTCAACGACGATGAGTGGCAGATGGTCGCCGATTCCGGCGGCAACGTGTCGCTGGCGCCGCAGATCGAGCTCCAGATGGGCCACGGCTGGGCCCCCGCCCTGCAGGCTGAGAAGCTCAACATCCCGATCGGGCTCAGCTCGGACGTCGCGACCACCGCTTCGTCTGATCAGTTCACCCAGATGCACGCGATCTTCGCGTCCGAGCGAGCGCGCCGGAACGGCATCGCCTGGGACACGGACACGGACGCCACGGACCTGATCAACGTCCGCCAGGTCCTTCGATGGTCCACGCTCGACGGCGCGAAGGTCGCCGGCCTCGGTGATCGGACCGGTTCCATCACCCCCGGCAAGAAGGCGGACATCGTGATCATCGACGGCGGCGCCGTGAACGTCGCCCCGATCATCGACCCGGTCGCGGCAGTCGTCTGCGCGGCCGATGTCTCGAACGTCAAGACCGTCTTCATCGACGGCGTCGTCCAGAAGCGGGACGGTCGCCTGGTGGCCAGCCTGGATGGTCCACGGCGACTCGTTCAGGCGTCTCGGGACTTCCTCGTCGGGAGCGTGGAGCCGCAGGCCGGCTGGATCGTCTGACCGATCAAGGTTCGAGGCCGGACGGGCATCGCCCGTCCGGCCTCGTTCACGTCAACTGCGGCGCGGCGTCCCGGCTTCGGTCAGCCGGATCCGGACGATATCCGTCACGAGGTCCGAAGGGATGGGCTTGGCAGGACCGAATCGGAGCGTCGCCTTCCCGGACAGGTACCGCCGCAGTGCGTCGCCGTGGACTGCCATCACGGCGTCGCTCGCCGGGAACAGGCTGCAGTGATTCTTGAAGGCCGAGAACGAGACCAGGAACTTCCCATTCGCCTTGTAGGCCGGCATGTCGTAGGCGATCAGTTCCGTGGCCGCCGGTGCGGCGGCGCGGATCGTCGCCCGCAGGTCTTCCAGGGCAGCCCGCATGTGCTCCGGGAGGCCAGCCATGTAGGCGTCAACGCTGGTTGGCTTGGCCATCGTGTCTCCTCGTGACGAAGTTCCATCGCCAGGGGCAGCCGCCGCTGCCCGTGTAGTGCCAGGCACCTACGATCCGGGATCGTAGTAACGCTCCTGAGATCGGGGATCAGCCCCATTTACGATTCGGGATCGTACTAGGTGCGCCTCGGGTAGTTTCCGCGGGCCGGATCAAGGCGTCCGGCCCCGGCTTGAGCACGGACGTGAGCGGCATCGCCCCAGGACGGGCCGCCGAGCGTGACGGAACCGCACCTACCACGACCCGGGATCGTATTTGAACCCGCGCGCCAGCGACCGAACGGTGCGCGGTCGGTCGCGGGTCAAGGTGCGGGCCGGCGACATCGCGCGCCACGCGGCCGAACCAGGCCGCGGTCGGGTGCGGGTCAGGTTGGGCAGTGGGAAAGAGAACCGGCGGCCGATTGCTCGGCCGCCGGTTGAGGCGTGAGGAGGAGTCGTCAGTCGGGCTTGCGGACCACCCAGATGAGACCGAGGCCCAGGATGCCCAGCGTGCCAGCGAGGCCGCCGATAACCCCGACCAGCCCGAGGCCGATCGTGAGCGTCGAGGCCGTCACGGCGCCGACGCCGAGCTGGCCGATGAGGGCATGTGCGGTCGGGCTCCAGATCATGCCCCGGGCCGGGCCTTCGATCGGGTGCTGGCGGTCAAAGCCGGTCCAATAGCGCCCGTCGTTGACGAACTCGTAGTCGCCGGCCGCGAACTTCTCGCCCTTGTACTCCACGTCTTCCTTGAGCGTGACGGTCACGGTGCTGTTGAGGGTGTGATAGGCGATGGTGCCCATCTGGTACATGTACTCGGAGGCCGTGTTCACGAGCGGGTCCTTGGAGTTGAGGTCGCTCTTGACGATCGCATAACCCCAGTCCTTCGTGACGAGGTCGAGGATCTTCTGGGCGCCTTCAGTCTCTCCGCGATCGACGAGCTCGCCCGCATCGTTGTAGCTGAGGTTTACGCCCTGGGCGGTGCTGAAGGCCTGCAGGGAGTTGACGCCCTCCATCGTCTTGACCAGGGTGAAGAGGCCGACGCCGGCACCGAAGATGCCGGAGGCGACCATGAGGACACCGAGGATCTTGAGTCGTGCGCGCATGGGAGGTCCTTTCTCAAACTGACGACGATCCGGGCTGGGACGCTTCGTTGCGGCGGCGAGGATTTCGCAACCCCACTGTGCGGCCGGAATTGAGAGCAGAAGAGGGCCACGAGAACCCTGCTGAGGGAGCCGTTGACATTCCTCCCCCCGCGGTGCTATTACGCATCGCGATATAGCGAACCCACGTCATGGAGGGGCCCACCAATGATCAGCCGGCTTGCCTGGATCGTGGCCATCACCCTCGGGCTGACGGCAGGCGGGTTCGCGTTCCACTTCCCGGGGAGCTACGGCGAGCCGGCGTGGAGCGTGCCCGCTGGGATCTTCGGCTTCGTCCTCGGTGCCGTGAACGGACTGTTCACGGGCGTCCTGGCCTGGGTGGCACTGCGCCTCTCCCGCGGAGACGGCGGGCGCGTGGTCGTGACGATGGTCGTCATCGTCGGAGCCACGCATGCGATCAACGACGGCTCGTCGACACAGGTCCCACTCGTGCTCGTCGAGCTGCTTGCCGGACTGGTGGCCGCAGGCACGGCTGCCTGGATCCTCCGGGCACGCCGGCCGGTGACACTCGCGATCATCGGACTCGCATGGACACTCGGCCTGGTCGTCGGTGGGTGGTCCGGGGATATTCTCGGCCTGCCGCTCACCGAGACCCCGCTCGGCTGGGCGCAGGATCACGCCTGGGACGGGCTGGTCGCCGGCCTGGTCTGGGGCACCGCGACGGCGATGATCGGGCTCCCAAACGCGCTCATCGGGCACCCATCGGCAATCACCCGCGGAGGGCATCTCGATGGATCGTGACGACCCGGCCTACGCGGGCCAGAGGGATTACACCCGGCTGCTGCTGAACGCGTACGACCCTC
>JACVXW010000044.1 GCA_015661135.1 Chloroflexota bacterium | reverse complement strand
ACGAGTACTGTCAGGAGGAACTCTTCCCCTCGGGGCTGGAGTCATTGGCGGTGCCGCCGGAGACCATCATGCGCGTTGAGGTGCCCGGCTGGCAGATCGTCGCCTGGAGTGGCACCTGTGGACACCGCGACCCCGCGAATCCCACCGGCGGCTCCTTCCTGATCTCGAACAGCTGCAGTCTGGGTGGCTCCTACCCGCCCGATGGGCAGCCGCCCGACGGGTCGCCGCTCCCCGGGCCGGTCGTCTTTCTGTCACGGGAAACCGGCCCGGTCGTCCGGCTCTACCTGACCGTCGCGCGCGACGGCGATACGGTCTCCTTCTCGGTTTACGGGTCCATCCCAAAGTCCTGATGGCCCGCGGCAAGCGCGGCCCGCCCGGCCGTCACGCCGGCGGCCTGCGCTATACTCCGCGCTCCGGCGTGGGGGTATAGCTCAGCTGGAAGAGCGTCTGAATGGCATTCAGAAGGTCAGGGGTTCGAATCCCCTTACCTCCACCAACACGCTGATTCGCCGGCCAATGCGACCCCTCGCCGGAACGGCGGGGGGTCTTCGTTAGACCCGGAGACGTGCGCGACCGTGACCCAGACCAGCCAGACCGGCGACGAGACCGGTCGCGAAGAGCGAAACGAGCGGACCCGGATCGAGCGGTACGACGCCGTCTCGATCGAGCCGCGCTGGCAGGCGCGCTGGGCGGAGAGCGGCCTGTACCGGACGGATCTCCACGACACGACCCGGCCCCGGTACTACCTCCTGACGATGTACCCGTACCCGTCGGGCGACATCCACATCGGCCACTGGTACACCAAGACGCCGACCGACGCGCTCGCCCGGTACCGCCGGATGCACGGCTACAACGTGTTCTTCCCGATCGGGTTCGACGCCTTCGGCCTGCCGGCCGAGAACGCCGCGATCAAGAACAAGGTCAATCCGCGGGCGTGGACGCTCCAGAACATCGAGAACATGCGCCGTCAGCTGCGGACCATGGGCGCGACGTTCGACTGGGACGCGGAGGTCGTCACCTGCGACCCGGCCTACTACCGCTGGAACCAGTGGCTCTTCCTCCAGTTCCTGAAGGCCGGGCTGGCCTATCGGGCCAAGGCGCCGGTGGACTGGTGCCCCAACGACGGCACGCTCGCCCGGGAGCAGGTCGAGGGCACGGACCGGCGCTGCTGGCGATGCGGCGCGCAGGTGGAGAAGCGGGATCTGGAGCAATGGTGGTTCCGGACGACCCGCTACGCGGACGAGCTCCTCGACTTCACCGGGATCGACTGGCCGGAACCGATCCGCATAATGCAGACGAATTGGATCGGTCGGTCCGAGGGCGGCGAGATCGTGTTCACGACGGCGCCGTCGGACCACCACGCCGGCGGCGAGGAGCTGCGCGTCTTCACGACCCGGCCGGACACCCTGTTCGGGGCGACGTTCATGGTCCTCGCGCCCGAGCACCCCCTGGTCGAGGCGCTGACTGCGCCGGGGCGCCGCGCCGAGGTCGCGGCCTATGTCGCTCGCGCCCGGATCGCAACGGAGATCGAGCGCCTGTCCACGGACCGCGAGAAGAGCGGCGTGGCGATCGGGGCGGAGGCGGTCAACCCGGTCAACGGCGAGCGGATCCCGATCTTCATCGCCGATTACGTCCTGGCCGGCTACGGGACCGGCGCGATCATGGCCGTCCCAGCCCACGACGAGCGCGACTTCGCCTTCGCCACCCGGTTCGGGCTGCCGATCCGGCGGGTCGTGGCCGCGCCCGGGACCGAGGGCGCGCCGATGACCGAGGCCTACATCGCCCACGCCGCCGACGAGCGGCTGGTGAACAGTGGGCCGTACACGGGCATGCCCGCCGACGAGGGCGGCCGGGCGATCACGGCGGCGCTGGCCGAGCGCGGGCTCGGCAAGGCGGCGATCACCTACCGGATCCGTGACTGGCTGATCAGCCGCCAGCGCTACTGGGGCACGCCCATCCCGATCATCCACTGCGACCGCTGCGGCGCCGTTCCCGTCCCGGACGAGGATCTGCCGGTGCTGCTCCCCGAGACGGTCGACTACCACGGCAGCGGAGATAACCCGCTGGCCCGGGACGAGGCGTTCCTGCGGGTGACCTGTCCGAGCTGCGAAGGCCCGGCCCGGCGCGAGACGGACACGCTGGACACGTTCATCGATTCGAGCTGGTACTGGTTCCGCTACCTCTCCCCGGAAAAGGCCGGCGGCCCCGTGGACACGGCGCTCGTGGATCGCTGGACGCCCGTGGACCAGTACACCGGCGGCGCCGAGCACGCCGTGATGCATCTCCTGTACAGCCGGTTCTTTACCAAGGCGATGCGCGACATCGGGCTCCTCCACGAGAACGAGCCGTTCCGGCGCCTGTTCAACCAGGGCCAGATCCTGGGCGCGGACGGCGAGCGGATGAGCAAGTCCCGCGGCAACGTCCAGGACCCGGACGAGCTGGTCCAGCGCTACGGCGCGGACACCGTCCGCCTGTTCCTGATGTTCATGGGC
Organism: Chloroflexota bacterium; assembly: GCA_015661135.1. Classification (GTDB taxonomy): domain Bacteria; phylum Chloroflexota; class Limnocylindria; order Limnocylindrales; family CSP1-4; genus UBA5189. The sequence goes on along the minus strand of JACVXW010000044.1, from coordinate 5,029 downwards.
CCGTGGGACCAGGGCGGCCCGTGGAGCCCGACCGGGATCGGCGGCATCAGCCGGTTCCTCAATCGCGTCTGGACGGTCGCCATGGACCCCCACGGCCGCGATGCCGGGGACCCCGAAGCCGGGCAATTGCCGGCGGAACAGGACCGGGCCGCTGCCGAGGCCGCGCTCCGGAGCGCCGCACACCGGGCACTCCGCGACGTGACCGCCGATTACGAGGGGTTCCGGTTCAACACGATGGTCGCCCGGCTCATGGAGCTGTGCAACGTCCTGGTCCGCTACCGCGGCACCGAGGCGGCCGGCGGCGAAGCCTGGGACGAGGCCGTTCGCCTGCTGCTCCTGATGCTGGCACCGGCGGCCCCCCACATCACCGAGGAGCTCTGGTCGCGGCGGCTTGCCGCGGCCGGCAGGGCCCCGTTCTCCATCCACACCGAGCGCTGGCCGGACGTCGATCCGACGGCCGTCGTGGAGGAGACGCGGGAAGTGCCGGTCCAGGTGAACGGCAAGCTCCGCGACAAGGTCGTCGTCCCAGCCGATGTGACCGACGCCGATCTTGAATTGATGGTCCTGGCCGCCCCGAAGGTGATCGCCGCGCTCGCCGGCAAGACGCCGGACCGCGTCATCGTCGCCGGCGGCGGCCGACTGGTGAACCTGGTCGTCCACTAATGGGCGACGGAGTGGGCGACGCGGCCGTCGAGCTCCGCGAGGTCACCGGGGGCACCGTCCGGGCGATCTGTCGCCTCGAAGTGGACCCGGCGCAGACGGGATTCGTGGCGCCGAACGCGGTCTCGTTCGCCGAGGCGCTGTTCGAGCCGAAGGCGTGGTACCGGGCCATCTACGCCGCCGGCGAGCCGGTCGGCTTTGCGATGCTCTCGATCGACACCGCGGCGCCCGAGTACTACCTGTGGCGGCTGATGATCGATCGGCGATTCCAGCGCCGCGGCCACGGCCGGGCCGCGGTGGCCCTGATCGCCGACTACGTTCGCACCCTCCCTGGCGCCACGCAGCTGCTTGTCTCGTGGGTGCCGGCAGAGGGCGGCCCTGAGCCGTTCTATACGGGCCTGGGCTTCGTCCCGACCGGCGAAGTCCACGAGGGAGAGGTCGTCGCCCGCCTCGAGCTCTGACCGGGTACCGTTACCCGGCTCGTGGCGACTCTAGCCGAGGCGGCACGGGAAGAGCCCGGAGGACGATGGAACCGCCCTTCGGGCTCGCTTCTTCCAACAGACGACCGAACCCGGAGTCCCGACGCCACCATGTCCTCGATCCGCCTGGGCGCGCTCTGCTGGAACCAGTACACGGACTGGCCGTCGCTGCTCGAGGCCGGGCGCCGAGCGGACCGGCTCGGGTTCGACACGCTCTGGACCTGGGACCATCTCTACCCGATCGTCGGGTCGTGGGAGGGGCCGATCCTCGAGGGCTGGACGGTCCTGACGGGTTGGGCGATGGCCACCGAACGGATCCGGATCGGGCTGATGGTCGGCGCCAACACGTTCCGCGAGCCGGCCGTGACCGCCAAGATCGTCACGACCCTGGATCACGTGTCCGGCGGGCGCGCGATCCTCGGTATCGGCGCCGCCTGGTTCGATCGCGAGCACGCTGCGTACGGGCTCCGGTTCGGTGACGGTCCGCCGGATCGGCTTCGCTGGCTGGCCGAGGCGCTGCCGGTGATGCGCGGCATGCTCCACGGGACGGCGCCGTCCGCGGCCGGGCCGCGCTACTCGGCCCTCGAGGTCCGGAACGATCCGCCGCCGATCCAGGAGCGCCTGCCGATCGTGGTTGGCGGGGGCGGCGAGAAGGTCACCCTCCGGCTGGTCGCGAAGTACGCCGACGCCAACAACGTCGGAGGCGGGATCGCGGCCGTGAAACGCAAGGAGGCGATCCTCCTCGAGCATTGCGAGCGGGAGGGCCGCGACCCCGCGGAAATCGAACGGACGACCGGCGTCGGGACGGTGATCATCCGCGACTCCCGGGAGGAAGCACGGCAGGTCTTCGCCGCGATGTTCGCCCGGAACGGCAACGCCCGACACTGGGAGGACCAGCCGGTCGGCACGCCCGAGGACGTGGTCGAGATGCTCGCACCGTACCCGGCCATCGGCTATCGACACCTCATCGCCGGATTCCCGTCACCCCACGACGAGGAATCGATGACCCGGCTCGCGACCGAGGTCCGCCCCGCTCTCGAGCGCGACTGAGCGAGTCCGGGCGCCGCCAGCCTCAGAGTCCGTGTCTGATCCGGGCCAGCGCGCCCAGCGCGTCAAGAACGCGATAGAACAGTGGCCGCGGCATCCCCTCCTGCGCTCGCGGGATTTCGCGCGCGATGCGACCCGCGATCACGATCGGCGCCATGAGCCAGACCACGAATATTGAGGTGCTGACGATCTCCTCCAGCGGGCCACCCCTCACTGCGTCGAGGAGCACACCGCCGATCCAGACCACGGGGAAGATGGCCGCCAGCCAAAGTGCCAGGATGAGGAGCACGAACGCAAGCACTCGGTATCCCATCGAGGCCCGGCCCGGGGGCACCGCCGCGATCGACGGGATCGGCTCGTCTCGACGCGCATCCTGCGGCTGGGGAGCTCGTTCGGGCGCTCCGAGCGCGCGGTTCGCTTCGTCGTAGAGGGATCGTCGCCGCTGCTTCCGCCCGGACATGACCAGATGATGCGCGGAGTGCCGCGCCGTTACAACGCCGTCAGCCGACGCCGGCGAGCCGAGCGCGATGGCGGGCGGCCTTGGCGCGGTTCCCGCAGGTACGCATGTCGCACCAACGGCGACGGCCGGTCGGCGAGGTGTCGAAGAAGGTCCAGCGGCAGGTGTCGTTGGCGCAGGTCCGGAACCGGTCGGGGCGGCCACTCGCAAGCTCAGCGACGATCGGGCTCGCGAGCGTCGCCAGCGCGTCATCGACCGCCGCGGCGCCGTGCCGATGGCCAACTTTGATAGTCGCGCCGTCCAATTCGAGGCGGGTCGAGGCTCCGGACGCCAGGGCGGCGTTCACGACATCCACGGCGATCGGGCGCGGGCGCCGCTCCTCGACGACCGCATCCACTACCTCGCGGAGCGCTTCGCGCACGACACGGACCCGGGCAAGGTCCGCATCGGACCATGCCTCGGCGGCGTCGCCGTGCAGCGTTCCTTGCTCGATGAACCAGGCACGCGCGTCCGACGGCCGGTGGAGGTGGTCGACGAGGTCGCCGGCGTCAAGCTCCCGCGTGTTGAGGAACTCGAGCGCGGTCTCGAGCGAGAGACCGTGGTCGTGGTCGGGCATGTGGCCAACGGACATCGTGCTAACCACTCTACAGGGCTTGACAGGTTACGCGCAAGGGCCTATTCTCCGAGTAACCAATGCAAGCCATCAGACAGGTTATGTGAGAGTCCGGGAGGTCCCCAATGATCGCAATCATCACCTTCTTCATCCTGGCCGTTGCCCTTCCCGGCAGCCTCGGCCTCCTGGGCCTCGCCGCCTGGCGCTGGGGCGTTGACTCCCGGCCGACCGTCGGCGACGACCACGCCCGCTGACCGCCAGCCGGGACGGACCGCCAGCCTCGAGCCAGAACTCTATCGACATCCTCGAAAGGAACATCACCGTGCAGTATCTCGTGGCAATGCTCGCCGCCGAGCACCTGAACGACCTCCTCCGTGAGGCCGAAGCGGAGCGCCGCAGCGCCCTCGTCCGCGGTGCCCGCCGCTCCGGCTGGAGTGCGTTCACCGCGCGGATCGCCGGCCTCCTCCGACGACTCGTAGACCTCGGCAGGCGAGGCCTGGGCTCAGGACGACCCGCTGGGCCGCGCCCGGCGACCACCTGACCTCTGAGCGCTCTGCACGGCCGTGCTGTTGCCGCTACCGTTCGACCCGTGAGTGTGGCCAACGCCCGGGGTACTGCGGCCGTTTCCTGGGGAGCCGAAAGGATCGACGTCTTCTGGGTCGATTTCGACGGCGCCCTCATCCACCGCACCTTCGATCACGGCGCCTGGGCCGAGGCCGAATCGCTCGGCGGCAGCCTCGCCTCGGCGCCGGCCGTGACCGCGTGGGCCGTCGGCCAGATGGAAGTCTTCGCAATCATGGCCGACGGGGCGCTCTGGAATCGCTACTGGGACGGGGCGGCGTGGCACGCCTGGGAGTCCCTCGGCGGTGACCTGGACCCGGCCGAGACCCCGGCGGCGTCCTCGTGGGGTGCCGATCGGCTCGATGTCTTCGCCCGCGGACGTGACGGCCGCACCTGGCATCGCTGGTGGGACGGCAGCAGCTGGGTCCCCTGGGAGCAGCTCGACCGCTGAATCCCGCCGGTCGGTCGCGATAGACCGAACCCCGATCGGGCTCCAGATAAGTCGCAGCTAAGCGTCAGTCGGTACTGTCCGAGCAACGTCCCGTCCGGCGATGTGCCCCGGCGGACGGGACGTTCTGACTCTCCCGCCCCGAGACCCGCCGGGCGAGGACTCGTGGACCCTCTCAACGCCCCCTGGCGCGTGGTTGACGCGCCCGCCGCGCCGGCGTCATCAGCGGACACGGTCGCGCCCGGACTGCCTCGCCTCGGGCTCGTCGCGGCGATCGGCGCGATCACCCTCCTCGGCGTGCTGGCCGTTGCAATCGCCGTCGGCGCGAGCGCGGGCCGCCCGGTCGACGGTACCGGGGTCGCCCTCGGGACGGACGCACCCGAGCGAATCGGCGTGATCGTGGTGGACGTGGCCGGGGCGGTGGTCGCACCGGGCGTCTACCGGCTGCCGGCCGGTGCCCGCGTCGGCGACGCGGTTGCTGCCGCTGGCGGGTTTGGGCCACGGGTGGATGCGGCGCGTGTGGCCGCCGCGCTGAACCTGGCGGCCATCCTTGAGGACGGTGCGCACGTGGTCGTCCCTTCCCGCGACGATCCCGCGGCTCAGAGCGAGGGATCCGGTCCGGCCGGGGGCGGCGGAGGCGGCAACGATGGCCTCCTTGACCTGAACCGCGCAACGCAAGCGGAGCTCGAGGCGCTGCCGGGAATCGGGCCAGTAACGGCGACCAAGATCATCGACGCGCGATCGGCCGCACCGTTCGTGGCTGT
>JACVXW010000223.1 GCA_015661135.1 Chloroflexota bacterium | reverse complement strand
CGTGCCCGCCTCGAGCGCCGCTACGAGCAGTTCTGGCGGGCGGCTGGGTAGGTCGTGCTGGCGACGCTCGCGCCCGGCCGGATAAGCGCCGGTTGAGCGACGACGCGTAAGGTCGTTGTATGGACCGACGCTACCCATCAACTGGCTTGACTAGCGTTCGAACGCCTGTCACCATGCGCTCGAACGCAGGAGACCTCCGTTGACGCGCCTCGCCAGCATCCTTGATGACCGGAACCTGAGTTACACCGCCGTGGCGGAGCGCGCGCATCTCCAGCCACGCACGGTCCGGCAGCTCGCGAGCGGCGAGACGCCCATCGACAACGTGGCCGTCGGCACGGTGCGCAAGATCGCCTCGGCGCTCTCGCTTCCGGTTTCTGCGCTGCTGGAAGCAGAGTTCCCGTATCCCGGTGATGCGTCGCTGTCCCGCAGCGCCCGCTTGTCCGCGGCGATCCGCGAGGTCATGTGGCCGGCGACGCCGACGCCATACGTCTCACCGGCGGAGAGCACCGCCCCGGACGAGATCGCCAGCCTGTCGGCGGACGAGTTCTTTGCCGACATGCCGGCCATCGATGCCCGTCGGGGCTGAGGTCTATCGCTCGGTCGACGAGTCCGACGAGCTGTCGTCGGGCGACATCGCCTTCCTCTCGCTCGCTCGGACCCGGCTCATCGGCGAAACCCCGCCGGGCGAATCGTTCGACCCGATCGGTCGGATCGCATCGTACCCGCGCCCAGGTCTCCTCCCGCTGCCCCACGATCGCGAGGTCGCGGTCGACACCATGTTCGGCCTCGTCATCACCCACTCGTGCGAGATCGACCGGCAGAAGAATATGGACGCCACGGCGGACCACTTCGACTGCCGGCTCACGGTGGCGCCCATCGTGCCCGAGCCTGCCGTGACCCTGATCGGGCCCGCTGGGGTCGACCAGACCGTGAACTGGGCGGCCATCGAGGCCAATGCGCCTGTCGCCTCGCTGTTTCTGCCATCGATCCCAGACGTATCGATTCTGGCGCCGGGGCTGGACGCCCTTCCGTGGCCACGGGCGTTCGCCGACCTCCGGGGTCTGACAACCGTGTCGCGCGGTATGGTCCGCGCCGACCGCCTCTGTGGGCTCGCGCCCGACTACGTAGGGATCATGCAACGCCAGCTTGCCCGGTTCTTCACCTGGCGAGACCTCGCGCGCCACGAGCTCGTTGAGGCCATGGTCGGTCGTCGCATCGTTCACGCGATCCCGTTGAACACGAAGGGCGACCGCCTGCGCGTCGCCCTTACGGCTGACGATGGGTCATCGGTGACCGTCGAGATGCGGGCCGGGTAACTGCGTCGGCGCCACGATCCTATCGCGGCTCCAGATAAGTGCCAGCGAAGCGGCCGCCCGTACCGTCAGGCGATGCCTGAGATTTCGCGCTTCTTCGGGATCGTGATCCGGATGCACTTCGATAATCATCGCCCGCCCCACTTCCATGCCGAGTACGGCGAATTCGAGGTTGAGGTGGCGATTTGGGCACCTGGAGGTCCTCGAAGGGCGACTTCCGTCGCGCGCTCTGGGTCTCACGATCGAGTGGGCGGCCCAGCACCGCGATGAGCTCCTCGCCGATTGGGAGTTGGCGTCGACTCGCCAGCAGTTGCGGAGAATTGAGCCGCTTGGCTAGCATGCTGCCCATGCTCCGCATTTCAAACGTCCGGCCGCTCGACGGCCGTGTCGTTCAACTGACGCTCATCGATGGCTCCGTTGTCGAACGGGACCTGAGCGCGCTTCTGGATGGCGTGGGCGTCTTCGAGCGAATCTCGTTCGATGACGCCGCCTTTCGCGAGGTGTACGTCGATTACGGGACGCTCGTCTGGCCGGGCGAGGTGGACATCGCGCCCGAAACGATCATCTGGGACGGACCTGATCCGAGCGACGTGGGTCGGCGGCCCGAACGATACCTCCGACCCCGGCGCCCTCGGTACGTTCAGGCCGAGTAACTGGCTCACGGTGACACCCGCCGAGCGGTCAGCCCGGTGCGGGTCCGCCATCCTCCTCGAGCGGCCGGGTCCGACGGGCGACCTGGGCGGCGAGCAGCTGCTGACCGGCCGCGGAGGCGTCCGCCTCCGTTGCGAACGGGCCCCGGACGTTGACGACACAGCGGCTCATTCGCGCCATCACGAACCATCCGAAGTCATCGCCTGGGCGGGCATATCCCAGCGGAGCGGTGCGTGCATGCTCGTAGACGAGGAAGCCGGGCGGCTCCGGCATCATCGTCATGCGCTCACCGCCTGGGCGCATGCGTCGCAGCGGACGACCGAGCCCCGCAGCGACTGGGACTCGATCTGGCGAAGCTCGATCTGGCGGAGCGCCCGCCGCTGCGCCCTCGTGGGCCGGCATGGCGGCCGATGACCGACCGATCGATCGCAGCGCTCGCCCTTCTCCAGGCGACCGTCGCATTGTCCGTACTGCATCGTGGAACCTCCGCGTCCTGCCGGGACGGCGATGTGCTGCCCCTGCATAGACCTGCCCGCGCACGCGGATCTGCGCGCACCACCCGCGCGAGGGACGCAGGGAGAACGCGCGCGATCCCCGGAGGCACAGGGACGCGCCCCCGCGCGAGGGGAAGGCTCAGGGCAGGCCGACCCAGCGCGTGCGCTGGCCGGTGAGGCCGGCGATGCGGTCGTAGTCGCGATCGCAGTGGGCGACCGGGTACCCGTGGCGCTCGGCGACGGCGGCGATGATCAGGTCCATCAGCCGTGCCGCCCGCAGGGTCTCGTCGAATCGGGCGTACTCCGGGACACTCCGGGCGCCGTTCAGGTACTCGAGGAGGATCGGCTCGCTGATCGCGACCTCGTCGCCGGCAAGCGCCTCGCGAAGGCCTGCGGCGATCGGACGGTCGCGGGCGGCCAGGATCAGTGCGCTGTTGTCCCAGAGCTCGATCATTCCGTCGGTGGGTCGGCGTCGTACGCGGCCGGCTCCTCGGCGAACCGGTGGGCCCGCATGGCGTCGAGGTCCTCGAGCGACAGGGCGGGGCGGAGCTCCAGGATGGACATCCGTCGCCGCGCGCGGACGACCTCGGCCAGCGCTGCGTGGATGGTCTCGGTCGTCGTAGCCGTGCCAAGGACCCGGCGAGCCTCCACCACCAACTCGGCATCGAGATCGATCGTCGTGTGCTTCCGCATGTGTCAATCATATGCATCTCTCGTGGCGATGTCTACGCAGGATCACGGAGCCGTCATGCGTATCAAGCTGGCGAAGCAAGACCTCCGACGCCCCGCCGGTCCGGATGCATCCCGTTTCCCATGCTGGCCCCGGCAATCCTGGCTTGCGACCGCCCCCGGAGCACTGCGCGGGTAGCCGGCCACGGACGGCAGCCGCGAACGCCGAGATCCGCCGGATTTCCCGGTCGCGGCGGGGGCTTCGAGCGTGGCCGGGCCGGGCGATGTGCCCCGTCCGGGTACCTGGGCGGGCTCGATCCCTGCCTGAACCTGGCGAGTGCTCCCCGGGGGAGCGTTGGCCATAAAGCCGCGCCGGTCCGTGCCGGTCGGGGCCCGGCACAGACGTGACGCGTCCGTCGGCGCCATCCGGCTGGCGGATGTCTCGTACCCGATCGCCCGCACGGCGGCCCGGATCAGGGCGTCGACCGGGATCTCCATGCCGGATGCGATCGTCATCGGCACGGCCCTCGAA
>JACVXW010000222.1 GCA_015661135.1 Chloroflexota bacterium | reverse complement strand
GATCGTCTCCTCGAACCGGGCCTTCGACGAGCGATAGTAGGCGGCGTAGTCGTCGTAGCGGTGGGTGTGGGTGGTGGAATCGCCGGTGACCACCGAGAGGGTCTCCGGCGGGGTGCCCTGGAGCTGCGTGAGGCGATCCGCGTAGACGCACATCTGGAGGATCGCCGCCGCCTTCACGTGCCGTGCCAGCTTCGTGTCGGCGACGTCGTAGCTCCATGCCCCGAGGCTGGATGGGCGGTCGTCGCGACGAATCAGGAAGTCCGGATGGCCTCGCCAGCGGCCGTCGAAGAAGGTCGCCTGGAAGATGACATCCGTGCCGGAGGCCATGGCGGCGAACGTTTCGGCCTCCGCGTCCCGCAACTCGGCTGGCGAGCGGGGGTTTCGGAGGGTCATCTCGACCACGGTTCGACCGGCTGCGTGCATGCGCGCGATCTCGTCCTGCTCGTGCTCGTAGCCCCGCTTGCGGTTCAGATCGACGAGCGGGTCCGAGTGGAACGGCTTCTCGATCTCGCCGCGGACGCGCGCCATCTCCAGCGTGACCAGGTGGTCGCACTCGAGGAAGCCGACGAGATCCGTGGCCGAGACGACGAGCGTGCCGTCCTCATGTCGCTGCATTGCGCCGCACTGTAGCCCGCGCCCGTGCCACCTCGCGTGACACGGCGCCCGACCGCCTAGTTGAAGAGGGCGGCGACGGCTGCCTCGAAGACCTCGGTGTGGCGATCCACGTCCGCCTCGGTCGTGGCCGGCGACATCAGGGCCATGTTGTGGAAGGGCGTCATGAGGATTCCCCGGTTCATCGCCCAGAGGTGGAGGAACCGCTCCAGATCGGGGTCGGCGTTGTCCCACTGCTCCCGGCCGGTGCGCGGCGGGTGCGGCATGAAGTGGTACTCGGCGCGGGCCCCGAGCCGCGTCACGTGCCAGGGAACGTCATGCCGGGCGATCGCGGCGTTCACGCCGGCCTCCCAGCGCTCCGCGAGGGGGATCATCCGCGCGAACGCCGCGTCCGTCAGGACCTCGCCGAGCGTCGCCCGGACCGCGGCCAGCGACAGGGCATAACCGGCGAGCGTCCCGCCTATGCCGCCGACGTCCGAATCCTCGAGCGGGATCGTTGCGCTGATGCGCGCGGCGACATCGGCCGTCATGCCGTAGGTGGCAACCGGGATACCGCCACCGATCGTCTTGCCGATCACCAGCATGTCCGGCGAGTAGCCTCCGATACCCGTCACCCCGCCGGGACCGGCACAGATCGTGTGGGTCTCGTCGTGGATGAGGATCGTGCCGTTGCGTCGCGTGATCTCGCGGACGCACTCGAGATAGCCGGGCTCGGGAAGCACGATCCCGACATTCGTAAGCGCGGGTTCGATGAGGACGGCAGCGACCTGCCCGTCGGCCAGGGCCGTGTCGAGCGCGTCGAGGTCATTGAACGGCACGACCCGGGTCGTCAGGGCCGGATCAACCTGTGGGCCGATGTTGCCGCGCCGGGACTCCACGCGCCCGTCGTCGCCCAGCGAGGCGAAGGTCTCGTCCACCGTGCCGTGGTAGTTGCGATCATGGACGGCGATCAGCGGGCGGTCCGTGATGTGCCGGGCCAGGCGCAGCGCCCACCGGTTGGCGTCCGTGGCGGTGATCGCGAACTGCCAGTAGGGCAGCCCGAACCGACGGGTCAGCTCCTCGCCGACCCAGATCGCGTCCTCGGTCGGGAGCATGTGGGTGATTCCCCGGCGCAGCTGCCGCTCGACGGCTGCGACTGTTGGTGCCGCGCCGTGGCCGGCCATCGCGCCGGTGTCGCCCAGGCAGAAGTCGATGTAGTCGTGACCGTCGACATCGGTGAAGTGGGCGCCCGACGCCTCCTCCACGAAGATGGGGAAGGCTCCGGCCCACTTGACCATCCAGTTCATCGGCACGCCGTCCAGCAGCGACACCTTTGCTCGCTCGTGGAGCGCCTGGGCGCGCGGGTGGCGCTCGACGAACGCGGGCTGCTCCCGCGACATCAGGTCGGAGAGGCGATTCCGGTCAAGGCTGGGCACGGTTCACCGATGGTGCGGGTTGGTGGCACGATCATCGGGGATCGGCCCGTCGATCGCCCGGCCGTTCCGCCTCCCGCGCCGGCCGCGCCGGGCCAGGACTAGTTGAGGCGGCGGCGGAAGCCGCAGACCGGGCAGACCGCCTCGTGGCGATCGGCGACGATCTCCAGGAAGCTGGCGCAGCCGTTGGTGGAGCAGAAGAGCCGGGCCGGGCCGGCCAGCAGGCGACGCTGCCGGCGCGCGGCAGAGGCCCGTCCGATCATGGACGTGTGAAGTGATCTCGTGAGCATGGTGTGCGTGAATTCCCTTGTGCCGTCGTCGGGCGAGTCGAGCCCGTCGCGGCGATGCGTTTGACGCGCGACACAGCGAAATGGTGCGGTGTCGAACGATTGGTGATCCGGGCGGCAGTCGCGGGAGCGAGTCGATTCGGTTCGAAGAACTCGGTCGATGCTCTGACCTGCGGCCGTCTCGGCGGATCTGGTTGACCAAGGCAGCATGGCGGGCAATGCCCCATCCTGTCAACCGGACCCTCGTACCACGTGTGTGCCCCAACGTCTGTGCCGGGCACGGACCATCCGAACTGCCGCGGCTTCGTGGCCAACGCTCCCCCGGGGAGCACTCGCCAGGTTCTGGCGGCGGTAGAACCCACCCAGGTACCCGAACGGGGCACATCGCCCGGCCCGGCCACGCTCGACGCCCGCGCCGCGACCGGGAGGACCGGCGGATCTCGGCGGTCGCGGCCGCCGTCCCTGGCCGGCTACCCGCGCAGTGCTCCGGGGGTGGTCGCAAGCCAGGATTGCCGGGGGCAGCA
>JACVXW010000221.1 GCA_015661135.1 Chloroflexota bacterium | reverse complement strand
TTCGCGGGCTTCTTCGAAGGGGCGCGCCTGCACCCCAACGCCGCGCACATCACAGGCGTCATCTGCGGGATGCGCGTGGAGGCGATCAAGGACCCGCTCATGCAGCGGATCCGGTACCTCGACAAACTGGTGGACGAGCTCGCGAAGGGCCGCGCGCTGGAGAAGATCCTGCGCAGCTGATGGCGTTCGCGGACGCGGCGGTTACTCGGCGTCGTACACTGGCGACGGCGCGTTCCCGCGCCCGACTGCCAGACCGAGCCCCCACGCGGCGCGGCGATGCGGCGGTAAAGGGGATCCGGATCCTCGGGACGAACCGGTCGACCATCCGACCGGCCGACGACGTGGCGGTGTGGGCGCGTGCGTCGACGGCCGTGACGGAGAACTGACCGATGACCACCGACAAGGCCTTCAAGCGGGTCGTGCGTGCGCGCATGGCCAAGACCGGCGAGCGATACGCCGCCGCCCGACGGACCCTGGTCGAGGGCGCCACGGACGGACATCACGCGGAGCCGACGGCCGACGCCGCCACCCCGTCGGGCTATCGGATGCGCGGCGGCCTGCACCCGGAGACGGCCACGCTGGCCAACGTCCTGGCGAATCAGGGCGTCGTCTCGGGCGTGACGGGCGAGCCGTTGACCGAGGCCGCCATCGGCGGCGGCCTGGGCGCCGGCTACATCCTCTGGGAGTTCAAGGGCCACGGCGGGCCGGTCCTGACCCTCGGATTCCGGAATCAGCCGCAATACCCGTCGATCCCCGGCTGGACCGGCAAGACGCTCGATCGGCTCGGCATCGAGCCCGACCTGCACGAGACCGGCGGCGCGAGAGGTGCTCGCGAGGCGCTCGATGCACGCCTGGACGCCGGCGTGCCCGTCATCGCCTCGATCGATCTCCAGTCGGTCGGGACCTGGGGCCGACCCTACGCGCAGTCGGGACACTTCGGTCTCGTCGTCGTCGTCTTCGGACGTGACACCGATGGCTCGTACCTCGTTGACGACCGTGGCCGGGACCCATTCCGGGTATCACCCGCGCTGATGGCCGCCGCACGCGGACGGATCGGCTCGTTCAAGCACCGGATCGTCGGGCTGCGAACGACGCCCGGACCGATCCCGGCCGAACGGCTTCGGGCGGCGATGCGCGCTGGTCTGGAGGACCAGGTGGATCACCTGCGATCCCCATCCGACTCCTTCTCGCTCCCGGCCTGGCGCAAGTGGAGCCGTCTGATGACCGACGAGCGGAACGCGAAGGCGTGGCCGCGGGTCTTCGCCGACGGCCACGGCCTGTTCGGCTCGCTGTCGGCCCTCCACGAAAGCGTCGACGGCCAGGTCGGGCCATCGGGCGGGCACTTGCGGGAGCTGTTTGCCGCATCACTCGATGAAGCGGCCGTCGCCCTCGACAACCCTGCGCTCGGCGACGCGGCGCGGGCATGGCGGGGCGTCGCCGACCGATGGGAGGAGCTGGCCGACGCGGCCGTACCGCCCGATCTCGACGGTGCAGCCGAGGCGGTCGAGGCGGTCGAGACACTTCACGAGGCGGTGATGGCCGGCGAATCGGGACGGTCGCGTGTGGGCGCGGCCGCGGAGACCGCGTGGGCGATCCGGGATCGCTACGCCGACGCCTTCCCCCTGCCACCAGACCGCATCGCGGCGATCCTCGAGGATCTCGGCGACCGGCTCGGCGCGATCTACCAGGCTGAGGTCGACGCGCTCGAGATGACCGCTCAGGCCATCGGCAGGTGAGGCCTGAGCCGAGCAGATGCGGCGCAGGAGCGACGTCGGCGGCGCGCCCTGACCGATGCCGATTCCAGGTGCTGGCGATAGACCAACCCCGGCGTCTCGGCGTTTGCCCACGGCCTGGCACTCGCGCTGCCGGACAAGGTTGCTTTGGCGCGCCCGACAGGTGTCGGACACGCGTTAACAGCCTATCGCATGCCTATCGAGGGCCGCGCTGAGTGGATCGCCGCGGCAGAGCGATCCCGAGTCTCGAGGCCAAGCTGAGCTATGCGCTCGCTGCGCGCCCTGGCAGAGCTGGGTCCAATCGGTCGGATCGAAGCTACGTCCCTTCCCAGTGCCACAGTCCCGGCCGAAACCGGGCCTTTATCCTGCTCTGTCGGACTCGCGGCGGGTCACCCCGTGGACCGCAGCGCGTCGTTCGACCCGAAGCGTCGGCCCAGCGGCGCGCGGCAGGTGGACCTGATTCTCGGCGTGGGACCAGGTCTCGGCCGGAGCCGGTCGCCCCAGTAGGTAGCCCTGGCCAAGGGTGACCCCGAGCTCGGTCACCGTCGCCAGCTCCGCCTCGGTCTCGATACCCTCCGCGATCACCTGGCAATGAGCAGCGCTAGCGAAATGGAGGATGCCGGCGACGACCGCTTGGCGACTCAGGTCCGTATCCACCCCGCGGACGAGACTGACGTCGATCTTGACGAAGTCCGGCCGGAGCTCGACGAGATGGTGGAAGTTGGCAACCCCGGCCCCCGCGTCATCCACCGCCAGACGAACGTAGGGACCCAGCCGGAGCACGGCCTCGCGCAAGGGTCCATAGGCCTCGATTGTCTCGTGCTCGGTGATTTCGAGGACGAGCGCTCGGGCACGCAGTCCGAGCGTCGCCCCGAGTGTTTCGACGTCGGCAAGAAGGGGCGGCGAGACGTTAAGGCTCAGCCAGGTTCGCGGCGGCAGGCGGCGAGCGCCGTCGAGCGCTGCCGCGAGGGTTACCGTCTCGAGCTTGATGCCCAGACCGCACTCCAGCGCGGTCGCGAACATCTCGTCCGGCGGGCAGCCATCCGTGAATCGGGTCAGTGCCTCGTACCCGACCGTCGCTCCGGTGGACAGATCGACGATGGGTTGGTAGACCGGTCCGAACGCCCGCGTCTCGATCGTCGATGCGATCCGGTCCTGGGCCTCGGCTCGGCGGCGGGCGAGTGCGACGGCGGGCGCTTGAAGGCGTTCCTCCTCGAGTTTCCGATCGGTGATGTCTCGGGCAGCTGCATAGATCAAGGCGCCGTCGGCCGAGGGTGACGACGCCCACTCGAGCCAGCGGTACGAGCCGTCGCGATGGCGGTAGCGATTCTGGAAGTTCAGGACGGACTTGCCCTCGTCGATCTGGCGCACGACCTCGACGTTCGTTGCCTCCAGATCGTCTGGATGGACAAACTCGACGAACGGCCTGGACATGAGCTCATCGAGTTCGTACCCGAGGGCCGCCGTCCACGCCGGATTGAGCCGGACGAAGTAGCCGTCGGCGGTGGCCGTCGCCAGCATGTCGATCGAGACGTCGAAGAACCGATCCCGCTCCTCGATGACCGCCTGTCGCGCGGTTTCGATGCGCTGACTCGAACGGGAGCTCCGCAGGATGGCGAACGCAAGCAGGACGAAGGTCGCCAGGGCCATGAGCGAAATGCCATAGCGGGTTCCGTACAGGCCGAGCTCCTCACGAACATCAGCCGCCGGGCGAGCTGCGCGGAGGTCGACGGCCCGCTCAGCGTTTGTAGGAGCCCGCCGTTGGGTAGCAAACCCATCGTTCCGATGCCCACCAGGATCATTGTCGAGGCGGTGGTCAGCGCCATTTGCGTGTAGCCGGCAAACGCCGCAGGTGCGGTCGCGTCGAACATGAAGTCAAACACGTTGAGGGCGGCAAGCGACAGCGCACCAACCACGAGGACCGGCACCACCCTTGTCGCGCGACGGAGCGTGGCCAGGATGATCCCGGTCCCGACGAGCAGGAAGCAGATCACCGTCATCGGGGACATCCGGTTCGGCTGGACCGTGCCCAACTGACCGGGCGCTTCGTAGAACAGCCACTGGTCGATGCCGAGGTCCCGACCGATCAGGTACTGGCTGCCGACGAGGGCGGCGAGGATCAGGACGGCCGTTACTGGCAGAACCGCCACGCGCCGATCGCGAGCTGTGTTTGTCCGCGCACTGAGGAACAAGCCGAGGCCCAGGAGCACGAACGCCAGCGCGGTGTTGACCTTCATGGTCAGTAGGCCGGGAACGATGGACTTCAGGATGTCGAGCCCGAGCAACCAACCGAGCAGGACCGTGATGCCAACCGCGGCAGCCGCGCGGCCGGCGATGGTTGGGAGATCGCGAATGCCCAAGCGCATTGCGCCCAGAGGCAGGGTCGATCTAATTGTTTGGGCTGTTCGCATCGAGGATTGCATGGACACCTTGACCACCGGGCTGCCCATGATGTGCGTCCGGCAAGGAGCCGCAAATGGGGTCGAACAAGCAGCCGGTGGCGCTCGACCGGGCGCGAATCGATCGGCAGACCCGCGAACTGGCACTGGACCATGCTGCCGGCTCGCTGGGCGACGACACCTACTTGGCGCGCCTGAAGGCGCTCCGCGAGCAACGTGACGCGATCACAGAGAGGACGACGGCCGGCCTACCGGGTCAACGCGCAGTCGAGTGGCTGCGCGCCCTCAGCGAATCGCTGCAGACCGCAGACGTACCGAAGGAGCCGCGATGAGTGGGTCGCCGGGGCCGAGCGATTGGCATGAGAAACGGGTACTTGCGCGGGGCGCTGTCGTGGCCAGCGACGCCGCGCCAGCTGGAGGTTCTCGTGGAGAGCCGCTTCCGCGGATCGAACCCGCCCTCGCCTACGGGATGAGATCGATCTCCACTCCGAGCGCTTCGTAGATGGATCGCGCCCGCGTGTCCGCGGAAACGAGCGGGAGTCGGTGCTGCCTCGCGGCCGCGCCGACGAGCGCGTCGTAGACGGCACCGCCAGAAATCCCCAGCCTGGCCATGTCCCCGCCGAGGTCGGCCGCCTCGCCCTCGCCAAGAAACCTGGATGCCGGAAAGTTGCGGGCCAGCAGCCGGAGGGCATCGGCCGGCGACCGACGAAGGCCAGGCGGTAGCCGCGTCAGGACCGAGTACGTCTCGAACCAGGCGTGCCCGGCCAGACCCAGTCGGCGGCCTCGGACGGCATCGAGCGTCGCGACATGGGCCTCGTGGTCTTCGACGACGAGCGCGACGGCGGTGCTGGTGTCGAGCAGCGCGACCTGGCGCTCGTCAGCGTCCGTGTCGGTCCGCATCGATCAGCTCGCGGACCAAGGTGTGGTCGATGGGTGTCCCCGTCGTCGGGATGAACAGCAAGCCGCCGTCCTCTCGGAGCTTCGTGCCGGCGACCGGCTCGATGCGGATCGCAGCGCCTTCGAGCTCGATCTCCACCTCGCCACCGCCAGCCAGTCCGATTCGATTTCGCAGACTGCGTGGGATTACCACACGCCCAGCCCGATCGATGGTAGTTCTCATGGTTCCAATACTACCACAACCGTGGATCCAGGCACGAACCGTCCCGGATGTCGCCAGGTGGTGGCTCGATGTCCCGAGTCTGGAGCCCAGTTGAGCGAGACCTCCCTGGCCACAAGCACACCCGCGCCGTCGACCTCGGCTCCCACTCCCTGAGCCCGTCGCGAATCGCCCGGATGAGGTCCTCGGCCTGGCAGCGGGGAACTCAGGTCCGCGCACGACACGCCAGTTGCCAGCACGTCAGCCCAGGCTTCGGCGACCCGCCAACACGAGGGCCACGCGGATCGGCACGCCGACGAGGATGAGGGGCAGGGCGAACCCCTCGCCGAGGGCAAATGCGACGGGCGACGTGGCGAGCCCCAGCCTGGCTCCCCATCGATGGCCTCGCCAGAGCCCGAAACCGGCGACCACGTCGGCGGCACATACCCCGACGAAGGTCCAGCCGAGGGCCATGAACGCCTCCGGTTCATCGGCAACTCGCCAAACCGGTCGAGATGGGCCAACACGAAGGGCACCGAGGCGCCGAACGCAAGGCCGAGGAACAGGAACAGGAACGCGGCGACCCGAACCGTCAGCGGGGGGCGGAAGTGGGTCGAGTCGCTCGTCCCCGTCATCGGCGCTCCTTCCTGACGCAGCGTCGCGATCGGTGCACCTCGCCGGCAGCGGTCAGGAGATCATTCACCCGAGCTTCGCTCGCGCTGCCGCGCGGTATGCCGTGACTCCGGCGGCCGCACCGATCGCGAACAGGATGACGTCCGTCGTCCATGCCGCAAGCTCGTCAGCCTGCTGCACGGTGAGGACGGCATACAGGACGATCCATACCACGGCGGCGACGTTCGACGCGGACACGACCAGGGAACTCGGGCGCGCGATCAGCCACAGACCCACGGCGGCGGCGACCATGCCGACCGCCATGGTGACGACCCACTGGACCGGGTCGACCCTGAAGATGAGCGTCGTCGCGATCGCGAATCCGGCCGCCACGAGCCAAAGGGCCCCAGCGATTCCGAGCCTGTTCATTCTGTGCCTCCCATGCGGGGCGCCCCCACTCCCACATCAGTCTACGGCGTAGACTAATATGTACGGCGTAGACTAGCAGCATGGCTCGTGACGTCAAGGCCCACCGCGGACTGACCACGGAGCGTGTGGTGGATGCCGCGCTGCGGGCAGCGGATGAGGGTGGCATCGAGGCGGTCAGCCTGCGGCGGCTCGCCGGGGGCCTCGGGGTGACACCGATGGCCATCTACCGGCACGTGCGGAACAAGTCCCACCTGCTCGACCTGATGGTCGAGCGGCTGCTGGATCAGGTAGACCTTGCGCCTGCCGAGACGGCCACCTGGCAGGACCGGCTGCGCCGGCTGCTGGCCAGCTTCCAGGCGGTCGTGGCGGCGCACCCGGCGACGGCCCTGCTACTCTCGCGACCCTTCGTCTCCCCGGCCGCCCTGCGCGTGAGCGAGGCATTGCTGGCGACCCTCCAGAGCGCGAGTTTCGACGCCGGCCAATCGGTGCGCTTGCTGCAGGTGATCACCGGCATGGTCCTCGGCCCGGCCATCAATCGCGCCACCTGGGCCGCAGCTTCACGCGATCTTCCGCCGGACGCCGATCGTCAGCAGGCGTCCATGGAAGGGCTGTCCGCTGGCGAGTTCCCCTATCTCTCGAGCGCCGCGGACCAGTTCATGGATTGGACCGCGGGGGCGGACGCCAATCGTCTGACGATCGAGCTCTTGGTCGGCGGTCTGGAGGCGCTCGCCGCGGAGCCGAACCGAGGTGGGGTGCCGAGCTCGACGTCATCAGGCCACTTACCCTGAGGCGTCGAGCGGCAGGAGGCGGAACGCATCCGCAACGCCGAGCGGGCGGACGGCCCGGAAGTGCCGCTCGTCGAACGTGGCGACATCCGCCGAACCAACGCGTGCGGCCAGGACGACCAGCGACGCATCCGTGAGGCCGATGCCGAGGTCGGCGTAACGATCAGCCAGCTCGGCGGCTTCCCGGGCGGCGGTCGGCCACCATTCCACGAGGTAGGCGCCGGCGCTGACGTCGGCCCGGAACGCCCGAACCGCCCGGGGGCCGCCGCGCGTCGTGGCCAGGTGATCGGCCTCCGCGAGCACGAGCGGCGTCGTGACCAGCTCTTCATTGAGCGCGTCGTACCACTCGAGCGCCTGGCGGTGTCGGCTGTCGGCCGCATCGAGGAGCGCGTAGATAACCGACGTGTCGAGGATGATCATTCGCGGCCGAAGCTGGTCTCGGCGAGGTGACGATCGATGTCGTCCGCCACGTCGCCCGGCCCGTGGGCCAGGCCGATCCCCGTGATCCGGGGCCGCTCGACGTGCATGGCCGCAGCCCGCAACGCGGCCCGGATCACCTCGGCCTTCGAAACGCGCCGCTTGGCGGCCAGACGACCGAGTGCGTGGTCCAGCTCGGGCTCGAGATAGACGGTGGTCTTCTTCATGCCCTATATGGTACCACCACTGGGCAACCCGCCCGGATCTGCGTGCCCGGGATCGCGGCTGCAGCGACCACGTAAGGCCAGACGGGTCCGGCAGGGATCTGGCGCTGCCGGAAAAGGTTGCAATGGCGCGCCCGACAGGTGTCGGACACGCGTTAACAGCCTATCGCATGCCTATCGAGGGCCGGGATGAGTGGATCGCTGCGGTGGAGCGATTGGCATGAGGGACGGGTACTTGCGCGGCGCACTCTCGCGGCCCGCGACCCA
>JACVXW010000220.1 GCA_015661135.1 Chloroflexota bacterium | reverse complement strand
CATTCTCACTCCGTACTACTTCCGGCCGACCGACCAGGGCCTGGTCGATTTCTACCGCCGTGTCGCCGGTGCGACGCGCATGCCGATCGTCCTCTACACGAACGGCTGGCGCACCCACGTGCGCCTGACGCCCGAGGTCGTGCGCAGCACGCCCTCGAGGCCATGGACCTGGGCGAGCTGCGGCAGATCCACGCCGTGCTCGGGCCGCTGCGCCGCTTCTTCTCGGAGGTCGACGCGCCGGTCACCCTCAAGGCGGCGCAGGAGATGGCGGGGCTGGCCGGTGGCCCGGTGCGTCTGCCGCTGTCCCCGATGACCGAGGCCCAGCGCCGGCGGCTGCGGGCCATCCTGGTCGATCTCGGGACGAAGGTCGTCGCCTGACTCGGTCCGCCACGTCATGAGCATGCCAGGCCACGACCCCCTCTTCGACCTGCACGGCCGGCGGCTCGTCGTGACCGGCGCCGCCCGCGGGATCGGGCTCGCCGTCGCGACCGCCATGCTCGAGCGCGGGGCCGTCGTGGAGATCTGGGATCTCCCGACGGATCAGCTGACGCTGAGCGAGAGCGATCTGGGCGGGCGTTTTCCCGGGCGCCTCGTGACGCGCGCCCTCGACGTGAGCGACGTGAGCGCGGTGACGGCGGCGGCCGCGGCTGCCGAGGCGGCGGGGCCGGTCGACGTCCTCGTCAACGCCGCCGGCATCTCGTCACAGCGGCGCCCGGCCCTCGAGATTCCGGACGGGGACTGGGCGCGCATGATGGCCGTCAATCTGAGCGGTCCGTGGAACACGTGCCGTGCGCTCGGGCGCGCCATGCTGGCTCGTCGGCGCGGCTCGGTCATCAATGTCGCCTCGACGAACTCGATCGACCCGAGCCCCGGCATCGCGCACTACTGCGTGAGCAAGGCGGGGTTGGCGATGCTCACCAAGTGCCTGGCGCTGGAGTGGGCGAGCGCGGGGATTCGGGTCAACGCGGTGGGGCCTGGTCCGATCAAGACCCCGATGACCTTGCCGATCCTCGAAGCCGATCCGGCCGTCCGCGCGCGCTGGGAGAGCCGGGTGCCCATGGGCCGCATCGGCGACCCCGCGGACCTCGTGGGGATGTTCGTCTACCTGGCCAGCGACGCCTCCGCGTGGGTCACCGGCCAGGTCTTCTACGTCGAAGGCGGCTGGCTGCTCTCCTAGTGCCCGGAGGCCTCCCCCGGCGACTCCAGACTCACGATGGGCGCCTTGGCTCGCGGGTCGATGACGACGTCGACGAGGTAGGGTCCCTCCGCCGCCAGCCCACGCTGCAGGGCCGGCCCGATCCGGTCGGGATCCACGACCCGCTCGCCGCCACACTTGAGCGCGCGGGCGACTTCGGAGTAGTCCACGTCGAGGAGATCACATTCGATGGCCGTGCCGAAGAGCTTCTCCTCGTAGTGCTTCTGGAAGGCCAGGGTGCCGTTGTTGAACACCACGGTGAGTACCTTCGCGCGGTATCGCGCGGCCGTCTCCAGCTCGTTCATGACGTAGCCGAAGCCACCGTCCCCGGTCAGGCAGATCACCGTACGCCTAGGATCCGCGAGCTTCGCCCCGATGGCCGCCGGCAAGCCCCAGCCGAGGCCGCCCGTCCCCCGTGGTGAGATGAACGTGCACCCCTGGGCGACGTTCTCGACATGGCTCAGGGCCCAGCCCGTGACGTAGCTGGCGTCGGCCGTGATCAGGGTGTGTGCATCGACGACACGGGAGATCTCCCGCAGCAGGCGCTCGGGCTGGATGGGAAGGGCCGCCGAGGTGGCCAGCGGCTCGGTCAGCCCGGCCAGCTCCGCCCTGAGCGAGCCGAGATAGGCTGCCGTCGTCTCGACCTCGGGCCGGATCTTCTGCTCGCGGCAGTGCTCGAGCAGGTCGACAAGCGTCTCACGCGCATCGCCGATCATCGCCACGGTGGTCCGGATGTTCCGGCCCGTCTCCACCGGGTCCACGTCCAGGTGGATGACCTTGGTGCCCGGACGCGGCAGCGTCCAATCCGAGGTGACGATCTGTCCCGTTCGCGAGCCGATGATGAAGGCCAAATCGGCCTCGGCCAGCACGCGGTTGGCGATCCGGCCGAGACCGTGCCGCCCCCCGGTCGAGCTGCCGAGGACACCTACGCTCAACGGATGGGCATCGGCGATGACGCCGCGCCCGGTCATGGTCGTGGCGACCGGGATACCGTACGCCTCGGCCAGCTCCACGACTTCCCGCCACGCCTGGGACAGGATGCACCCGCCCCCGGCGACGATGACCGGCCGCCGCGCCGCCGCCAGCAGCGTAGCCGCTGCGGCGATCGACCCGCGGCTGGCCCGGCTCCGGAAGGACGGAAACCGATCACAGCCGGGCTCCGCGTAGACCGGGGCCTCGGCCATCTGTCCCATGACGTCGGCCGGACAGAGGACCACCGCCGGGCCTGGTCGGCCGGAGGTCGCGACGCGGAAGGCGGCCCGCGTGACCTCGGCTGCTTTCGCGGGATTGACAATCCGACCGATCCACTTGCTCACGGGCGCCAGCGCGGCTGCCTGGTCCACCTCGCTCGCGGCGTGCTTGCCTACCAGGTGCGCGGGCGTCTCCTGTACGAGCGCGATGACCGGCACCGACGACTTCGACGCCTCGAAGAGCCCGGTGACGAGATTCGTCGCGCCGGGTCCGGTGGTCGCCGCGCACACGCCCGGACGCCCCGTCGCCTTCGCATACCCGTGGGCCATGATGGCGCCGTGCTTCTCGTCACGCACCGTGACCGGCTGGATGGCGCCGCGGTCGAGGGCGTGGAACACGTGCACGGGATCCGCCATTCCGAACACGTGCGTCACCTGGTATGCGCGCAGCGTCGCTGCGATCAGCGCACCGGCGGTCCCTTTCATCGCGCGCTCGGACATGGGCGCGAGAGTAGCACGGGACAGGCTCCGCCCGCGCGGCCGAGGCCCGTCAGCGGCACCGACCGATCCGTGTGACCCAGAACTGAGCGCCGTGAGCCCAGCGAGGGAA
>JACVXW010000219.1 GCA_015661135.1 Chloroflexota bacterium | reverse complement strand
GTGGTGCGGCAAGGACTTCGAGCGATCAGACGTCGCCGGCGCCGCGGCACCCATCGTGAGCGCGCCCGTGCGCGAGGTCCTCGGGGATCCCGTGACCAGGGCCGTGCCGGACTCGATCCGGACATCCGTCCGCGCCTCGGCCACGCCGGGTGGCGGCAGTTCCACGGCGACCAAGCGGACCACGGACCCGCTTACCGAGACTTGACGAATCCGGTTCCCGGCCCCGGCGACCCACCGGGCAGCCGCGAAGCTTCCAACGAGCTCGAGCAGGCTCCCGGCGGTCCGCCACTTCCCGCGGAGTCCTCGGGAACCCGGTCGTTCGGTCTCTTCCGCTTCACGTTCGACGGTCGAACCGCACCTGGCCTGTTCGTCGTCGGCTGGCTCGCGGCCGTCATCGGCAGTCTCGGGGCGTTCGTGGGATTGCTCGCCGGGTCCTCGACCGCAGGGGCGGTCCTGTTCGTGGTCGGCCTCGCGGTCCTCCTGCCCGGCCTGTTGCTGCTCGGCGGATCCCAGGCCCTCGAGCGGCGCGCGTCCGGGCTTGCGTACGCCGGGCCGTCGCCGGTCCTGGTCTTCGCGGCCACGATCGTCGGGCTCTACCTCGTGGTCGTGGCCGTGGTCACCCCACTGCACCTGGCCGGCGCCCGCCTGGAGGGCCCGGTGCTCTCCCTCCTCGGCGTGATCCTCCAGGCCGTCGCCGTGATTGGCCTGATCCGGATCCTCGTCGTCGGGCCGGGCGCGCTGTCGTGGAGCGAGATGGGCCTCCGCGGATCGCTGCCCGCGGTGGTCAGGGAACTGGCGGCCGGGGCAGTGCTTGGGCTGCCGGTCGTGGTAGTCACCGCGGCCGTGGTCTGGGCGCTCGTGTCGGTTGTCGGCAGCATCCCGGAGAGCCCGTTGCCGCCCACCGGGACGGGCGCTGGCCTGGCCATCAACCTGCTGGCCGGTGCGGTCATCGCTCCGATCTACGAGGAACTCCTGTTCCGCGGATTCGCGACCACGGCCTGGGCGCGCGTCGTGCCGGCCCGGACGGCGATCATCCGGACCGCGGTCCTGTTCGCCCTCGCCCACGTGCTGACCCAGGGCGGCGGCTCCTTCCAGGAGGCCGCAGGCCTGGCGATCGTCGGCGCGGGATCGCGACTCCCCGTTGCCCTCGCCCTCGGCTGGCTCTTCCTGCGGCGCCGATCCCTGTGGGCAGCGATCGGGCTTCACGCGGCCTTCAACGGGTTCCTCCTGGTCATCGCCGAGGCCTCGCTCCGCGGCTGATCCGCGGCTGATCCGCGGCTGATCCGCGGGCTGATCGGCAGCGCCCGCGCCGGATGAGCGCCGGTGCATCCCGGGATGACCGGCCGGTAAGGCCTCCTCGCTAGGCTGCGCAGTGTCCTCGGGTCCGGATGGCGGGGGGAATCGGCGGGCTTCCGTCGTTCGGGCCCGGGGATGCCCAGACCGGCTCCGGGGCCTGCGTACGGGCCCGCTGCCACCGGGCCTTCGGCACGTGCCCGCCGTCCGGCCCTCCGGCCCGGGTCAGGCGCCGCGAGCCACCCGTCTACCCACGGTTCGTCGCCACGGAGGAGTCCATGAGCCACGCCGGCATCGAGCCAACGGCCATCGTGCCGTTCCCGCGCGGCCGCGTCCTTCGGGAGCTGCCCGTTGCCGAGCGCCCGCGCGAGCGCCTTGAGTTGCGCGGACCGGGCGGGCTGACCTCCGCGGAGCTTGTGGGGTTGCTGTGGGGTTCCGGCAGCCGCGGCCGCTCCTCGGTTGACCTATCCCGGGGATCGGCGGCGCAAAGGCCGCCCAGCTCCAGGCTGCGTTCGAGCTCGGACGGCGGCTCCTCGCCGACTGGCCGACTGCTCGTTGGACGGTCCGCTCACCGCGTGACGTCGCGGACCGCCTCGTCCTTCAGATGGGTCGACTGGAGCGCGAGGAGCTGCGCGTCGTCGTCCTGAACACGAAGAACGTCGTCCTCCGCGTCACGACTGCCTACCAGGGCAACGTGAGCGCGTCGCTCGTGCGGGTCGGGGAGCTGTTCCGCGATGCGGTCCGGCTGACGGCATCCGGGGTCATCCTCGTCCACAACCACCCTTCCGGAGACCCCACGCCGTCCCCCGACGATCTCCATCTCACGGCCGAGGCGCTTGCGGCGGGCCGGCTCCTGGACATCGCCGTCCTGGACCACCTCGTCATCGGTCATGACGCGTATGTCTCCATGCGCGACCGGGGCATCGCCTTCGACCGACCGGGCGGGCTTCCCCCGGACCGCGCGGCCTGACGCACCTGCCGCGAGTGCCGGAGTGGTGCGAATGCCGGAGTGGTGCGAGTGCCGGATTGGTGCGAGTGCCGAGGCGGGTCCCGCCGCGAGTTCGTGACCATTGCTCGCCAGGCGGGACTTATTCCCGAAACTCCTGCCAGATTCCCGCATGGAGGCCATCTGTCGCAGGTTCTGTCGCGGGTCGTGCGTGAGTCGCGAGGGGCGGAGGCCAGGTGCAGTGACGAGTGCCCGCCTGGCGACCAACTGACAGATTCGGCGGCGCCCGCTCCGTGGGCCGGGAACGCGCGGAACGGCGGGTATACTCCTCGGGCTCGGGCGGGCCGCGACCGCTCCATCCGGCCCCGGACCCGGCGCAGACCAACCCCGGACCAACCCGCAGAGGAACCCTCGCCGGCATGTTCGACCGCCTCCTCGGCCTCTTTTCCCGCGACATCGGTATCGACCTCGGCACCGCGAACACGCTCGTCCATGTGCGCGACCGGGGGATCGTGATCAGCGAGCCGTCTGTCGTGGCGATCGACGCCCGGACCAAGCGGGTCCTCGCGATCGGGGCTGAGGCCAAGCGGATGGTCGGCCGGACGCCGGCCAGCATCATCGCGATTCGCCCGCTCCGCGACGGGGTCATCAGCGATTTCGACGTGACCGAGCAGATGATCAAGTACTTCGTGGACCGAGTCCACGACCGGATCGGGCTCATCGCCCGGCCGCGGATGCTCATCGGGATCCCGTCGGGCGTGACGGAAGTGGAGAAGCGCGCGGTCCGCGACGCGGCCCTCAACGCCGGGGCGCGCTGGGCACGCCTCATCGAGGAGCCGATGGCGGCGGCCATCGGCGCGGGACTGCCGGTCAGCGAGCCGTCCGGCAGCCTGATCGTGGACATCGGTGGCGGGACGACCGAAGTCGCGGTCATCAGCCTGGGCGGGATCGTCGTCAGCCGAAGCATCCGGATCGGCGGGGACGAGATGGACCAGGACATCGTCAACTTCGCCCGCCGCGAGTACAACCTGTTCCTCGGCGAGCGGACGGCCGAGGACATCAAGATCGCCATTGCCTCCGCCTCTCCCGGCGAGTGGGACCAGCGGCGGGTCAACCTGCGCGGACGGGACCTCCTTACCGGGCTGCCGCGCAGCGTGGAGGTGGGCGCGGACCAGATTCGCGAGGCGATCGAGCCGTCCGTCCAGCAGATCGTCGACACGATCCGGGACACGATCGAGGAGACGCCGCCGGAACTTGTCGCCGACATCATGGACCAGGGGATCGTGCTCGCCGGGGGCGGCGCGCTCCTGGCCGGGCTTGATCGCCGGGTGGCCGAGGCGACCCAGATGCCGGTCCACGTGGCGGATGACCCGCTCACCTGCGTCGCCCGGGGGACGGGCGTGGTCCTCCAGGAGATGGACACCCTGGAGCGCGTCCTGGTCACCGAGACCTACTCCCGACCACCGCGCTGAGACCCGCCGCAGCGTTGGCCGCGGCCGAGCACTCGATCCGAGGCAACCGATGAGCGCCGTGTTCAACAGCCGGGCCGCCCGCCGCCGCGCCATCGCCTGGGCGGCACTGCTCGTGACGAGCAGCGTGCTGATGGGCGCGTCGGCAAATCCGGCCGTGGTGAACCTCCAGCGCGGCATCGGCTTTGCCTTCCGGCCGGTGATGAGCACGCTCGACCGATTCGGCCAGGACCTCGCCTCGATCGGGGCAGCCGTCAGCGAGATCGACCAGTTGCGGCTGGAGAACGAGGCGCTCAGGGCCGAGAACGACCGCTACCGGACCGAGAACCGGCAGGCCGAGGAGCTCCGCCGTGGCGGCCGCCGTGATTGCCCGTGAGTCGTCGGAGGTTCAGCGGCGGATCGTCCTGGATCGCGGCACGTCCGACGGGATCGCGATCGGCGACGTGGTGATCGCCGGCGGCGGCGCCCTCGTCGGGCGGGTCGTTGAGGTCGGCTCGACCTCCGCGACGGTCCAGCTGATCAGCGATTCCGCATCCACGGTGATCGGGCAGCTGATCGGGTCGGCCGCGACCGGCGAGATCGTCGGCCAGCTGCCGGGTAGCCTGCTGATGGAGAACATCGATTCGACGGTGGCCGTGGCCCTCGGCGAGGAAGTCGTCACGGCCGGCATCGAGCTGGCGGGCGGGATTCGCTCGCCGTATCCAAAGGGCCTCGTCATCGGCCGCGTCATCGACGTCCGGCGCGACGCGAACGAGGTCGTCCAGACCGCGTTCCTGGAGCCCGCGGCCACCCTGGACCGCATCGAATACGTCCTCGTGATCCTCGACTACCAGGGCGGCCTGCCGCCCCCCGAGCAGCAGCCAGCAGACTGCAAGCCCGGCGAGGGCGGGACGATCCCGGATTCGGAGCAGCCGTGCATCGGCGCATCGCCGACGCCCGGCCCGGTTGCGACCGGCGCGCCCTGACCCCTGGCCCACGGCCCCGGTGTGACGCCGGGCGGGGCCTCCACGCACCACCGAAATCCAGCCTGAACTCAACCCGACCGGCCTGTACCCCACTTGGCTGCCCAGGGGTCCAGACCATTGAGCCATGGCTGCTGGTACCCACGCGGCATGGAGATCTGGGCGCGCGACCCCGAGGCTTGCGGCAGGACATCAACCAGCCCGGCGCCCGACGGAGGTCGGGTCGAACTCGGAGCCCAATTTGCCGCAATTCGCCCGGTCCGTGCTCTTCGGACTCCTCGTTGGCATCATCGCCGTGGCACCGGTTGCCGCGGCCGCCGCGCCGTCGGGCGCGAGCACGTTGACAGCAGGGCTCAACGCCCCCGGAGATCCGCTCACGCTGTCGACCGCCAAGGTCGTCATCATCGTGGGTGCGACGCACTCGTCGACCTCGCATTACCGCGAGATCGGCGACGAGGCGTACGCCGTGGCGATCCAGTACTCCTCGAACGTCGTCAAGGTCTACAGCCCCAACGCCACCTGGGCGGCCGCGAAGGCCGCGCTCCAGGGCGCGAGCGTCGTGCTGTACCTGGGCCATGGCAACGGCTGGCCGAGTCCCTACCCATACGACCCGACCTTCACGGCCAGGAACGGCCTCGGGTTGAACGCCACCGCCGGCAACGGCGACAACAACACCAAGTACTACGGCGAGCCCTACCTCGCGAATGAGGTCGACCTCGCGCCGAACGCCATCGTCCTGCTCAATCATCTCTGCTATGCGTCGGGCAACTCGGAGCCGGGTACCACGGACCCCACGCTCAGCGTGGCCATGCAGCGGGTGGACAATTACGGGGCCGGCTTCATCAAGGCCGGGGCAAGCGCCGTGATGGCCGAAGGGCACGGCAGCGTCAACGGCGTGATCCGGGACCTCTTCACGACCAACCAGTCGATCCTCGACCTGTGGCGGAACCAGTACGACTACAACGGCAACGAGTTCTCGTTCCCGTCCACCCGAAGCCCGGGTTACAGCGCCTTCATGGACCCGGACAGCCCGACCGGCGGCTACTACCGCTCGCTCGTCGGCAACCCGAGCCTCCGGACCGAGGACGTGACCGGCGTCGCGATCGGCCCGGCACCTGACCCGCTCCCGTCGCCGGACGCCTCGGCGGTTACGCGCCTCGCAGGGATCGACCGGTACTCGACCGCGGCCGCGATCGCGGCCACCTACACGGCCGGCGCACCCGTCGTCTACATCGCGACCGGCCTGAACTTCCCGGACGCGCTCACCGGCGCGGCTGCGGCCGGCCCCACGGGCGGACCGCTCCTCCTCGTCACGAAAGACACCATCCCCGTCGCCACGGCGGCCGAGCTCGTTCGGCTCCAGCCGGCACGGATCGTGATCCTCGGTGCGACGGGTGTCATCAGCGACGCGGTGGAGTCGGCGCTCGGTGCCTACACTGCCGGCGGCGTGGTCCGACTCGCCGGCGATAACCGGTACGGGACCGCGGCCGCAATCAGCGCCGCCAGCTACACGCCCGGCGTACCCGTTGTCTACCTCGCGACCGGACAGGACTTCCCGGACGCGCTCGCCGGCGCGGCCTCGGCCGGGTCCACGGGGGCTCCCATGCTCCTGGTCACGAAGGACGGCCTTCCCGCCTCGACGGCGGCCGAGCTGGCCCGGCTCAGACCGGCCAGGATCGTGCTGCTCGGTTCGCCGACCACGGTCAGCGATGCCGTGCTGTTGGCGCTCGGCGGCTTCACCGCCGGTGGCGTCACCCGCGTCGCCGGTCTCGACCTCTACTCGACCGCGGCCGCGATCAGCGCGGCCACCTTCGCCCCGGGCGTACCCGTCGCCTACATCGCGACGGGCCTGAACTTCCCCGACGCGCTTGCCGGCGCGGCCGTGGCCGGTTTCACCGACGGACCCCTCCTGCTCACGATGAAGGATGGCCTCCCCGCGGCTGCCGCGGCCGAACTCGCCAGGCTCCAGCCGGCCCGGATCGTGATCCTGGGCGGGTCAGGGGTAGTGACCGACGCGGTGCAGACTCAACTGCAGAGCTTCGTCCGAGGCTGATCCGCGAGTCGCGCGTGCACGCCGGCACCACTCGTGCATTGGACGCCGGCCTCGCATCACCCTGCGTCGGCACCGATCGGACAGCGAAGGGGAGCTCGCTTGCCAACGTCGGAGCGCAACGTGGCCGCCCGCGCGCTTCGGCTGGGTCCTGCCCTCCTCGTCCTCGCCCTGACGGCGTGGCCCGGGGTGGCGATCGCCCGGTCAGTGCCTGAAGGTGCCGTCGCGCCGACCGGGGGCGCCCTGCAGCCGACCGTCCACTACGAGGACGCGCTCGCGCATGCAAACGACGTCATCGAATTCGTCCCGGGCGAGCGAGTCACCACGGGCTTCACGCCCCGCCCAGGGGACGGGTGGGAGGTTGGCAGCGGACGGCCCAGGGCTCTTCCCCCGGGGCAAGTGAGCGGTCGCGAGATGGGCGGCGCACGCCAGGGCTCGGTCTGGACCAAGGGACCGCCACCCGGCCGCGAGCCCGGCCCCGCATCGCCGAGATCCCGCACCGACGCGTCGATCGACGGCGCGATGGGCCCGTCGGCTCGCGCCACCACCGCCTCCTGGACGACCGGGACAGGCCTGACGAACGATGCCGCCGCAACACAACAGGCGGTCATTGGCGCGACCGGCCTTCGGCGCGAGGTGTTCGGGTTCCTCCCGTACTGGCAGCTCTCCGACAGCTCGACGACGTTCGACTGGCGGGTGCTGTCCACGGTGGCCTACTTCAGCGTGGGGGCGGACGGGAACGGCAACCTCATCAAGCAGGCCGCGGATGGGTCCGTCTCGACCGGCTGGGGTGGCTGGACGAGTTCGAGGATGACCTCGGTCATCGACGCGGCACACCAGAACGGAACGAGAGTCGTGCTGACGATCAGCTGCTTTGCGTGGACGACGGGCCAGAAGACGACCCAGGCGGCCCTGCTCGGCAGCGACACGGCCAGGACCAACCTCGCGAAACAGGTCGCCGCCGCAGTTCGCGACCGCGGCGCGGACGGCGTCAACCTGGACTTTGAGCCCGGACGCCATCTTCATCATGGGCTACGACTATCGGGGAGCATCCGCGTCGTCGGCCGGTTCCATCAGCCCGCTCAGCGGCCCGCCGTACGACCTCACCGACACCGTTGCGGCCTACACCGCACGGGTCTCGCCGTCCAAGCTGATCCTGGGTGTTCCCTACTACGGGCGAGCATGGTCCACCGAGACCGACGCCTTCCACTCGAAGAACATCTCCGGGACGAGGTACGGAGCGTCGGTCACGGCCACCTACACGACCGCCATGGACCTGGCCGCGCGGCATGGCCGGCGCTACGACAGCGTGGAACAGGCGCCGTGGACCGCATACCCGAAGGAGACCTGCACGACGACGTACGGCTGTGTGACCGCCTGGCGCCAGCTGTACTACGACGACGACGCCTCGCTGAAGCTCCGCTACGACCTCGTGAACAGGGCCGGACTGCGCGGGGCCGGGATCTGGGCGCTGGGCTATGACGGCACCCGCCCGGAGCTGAACGCTGCCCTGGCCGACAAGTTCCTGCGTGATACGACGCCGCCACTGGCCGGCATCAACGCACTCTCGACGGTCCAGACAGACCTCGGCTTCGCCGTCTCGTGGACCGGCCGCGACGAGGGCTCGATGGGCACCTATGACGTTCAGGTCTCAACGGACGGTGGCACGTGGACGGACTGGCGAGTCGGCACGATCGCGACGAGCGATGTCTTCCTCGGTGCCGCTGGCCATGCGTACGCGTTCCGAGTCAGGGGTCTGGATTCGCTTGGCAACCTGTCGGCGTGGGACGTCGTGGGCACCTCGACGGCGGCCGCGCTGGCCGTCGGGGGCTTCGGCACGGTCCAGATGGACGGACTGAAGATGCGCGCGGCCGCCGGGACGGCCGCGGCCATCCTCAGGACGCTCAACGCCGGCGATGCCGTGGCAATCACCGGTGGTCCGGTCTCGGTCGACGGGTACACCTGGTACCAGGTGACCGGGCCTGTGCGCCAGTGGTCGCCGGTTGACGCGGTCGAGGTGGGGGCGTGGGTTGCCGCCGGGAGCCCCGGCATCACCTACGTGACCGCCCGTACCCCGATCAACGCCACGACCGTGAACCCGATGATCGCCGGCTACGCGGTGGGGAGGGGCGGGAGCCGGACCATTACCCCGAACGGCGACGGCGTGGCCGACACGATGCCCCTGGTCTGGACGAACGGTGTGACCTTCGACGCGCTGACCCTCAGCGTGATCCGCAACGACGCCACCGTGATCGGAAGTCGGACGGTCACCGCGACGGGCGCCGGCGCCCAGGCCTGGGCGTGGGACGGCACCATCAACGGCGCCCCCGTCCCCGATGGAACCTACGTGCTCCAGCTGGTCGGCCGGAAGGGATCCTCGACATACAGCGCGCCATCCGCGGGGCCGGCGACCGCGGACCAGGTGGCCGCCTTCGGCGTCACCATGGATCGCCTGGCTGCCCCCATCCTTGGTACGGTCGCCCGCCTGGCCGGCGCCGACCGCTATGCCACGGCCGCAGCGATCAGCGCGGCCACCTTCGCCGCCGGCGTCCCCGTCGCCTACATCGCGACCGGGCTCAACTTTCCCGACGCCCTCGCCGGGGCGGCCGCGGCCGGCTACATCGGCGGACCAGTCCTGCTCGTGACGGCCGCCACCGCGGCCGAACTGGCCCGGCTCAGGCCGGCCCGAATCGTCATCCTCGGCTCCACGGGGGTCGTTTCGAACGCGATCGAAACGGCAGCGAGGGCCTACACGATCGGCACGGTCACCCGCCTGGCCGGCGCCGACCGCTACGCCACGGCGGCCGCGATCAGCGCGGCCACCTTCGCCCCCGGCGTCCCCGTGGCCTACATCGCGACCGGCCTCGACTTCCCAGACGCCCTCGCGGGTGCTGCGGCGGCGGGCTACCTCGGCGGTCCGCTCCTGCTCGTCGCGGCGGATGCCCTGTCGGCCGCCACCGCGGCCGAACTGGCCCGGCTCAGGCCGGCCCGAATCGTCATCCTCGGCTCCACGGGGGTCGTTTCGAACGCGATCGAAACGGCAGCGAGG
>JACVXW010000218.1 GCA_015661135.1 Chloroflexota bacterium | reverse complement strand
GAGGTCTACGGCGATGCCCAGGTCGCCCGGTACGCGCAGATCCTCGGCGTGGTGCCCGGCTGGGACGCGGCCCTCGACGCGACCGGCGCAAACGCGGCCCTGATCCGTGCCACCAGCGAGCTCGTCCCCGCGCTCATCGGCC
The DNA here is from genome assembly GCA_015661135.1 of Chloroflexota bacterium. Lineage (GTDB taxonomy): Bacteria > Chloroflexota > Limnocylindria > Limnocylindrales > CSP1-4 > UBA5189. The sequence continues at coordinate 5,774 of JACVXW010000218.1, read as the reverse complement.
TGGGCTGGACCGTCGCCTACCGGGACCCCGTCGTCGTCCTGCTCGTGGGACCGCCGGGCTAGGCACTCCACGGCGGACGACGCCCGTGTTGCGGTCGCTGTCGCGCGGGGACCCACTTCGCGGCCATCGGCTCCGGCTCGATCAAGCTGGGCAAGGAACGGACGGGCGCCGAGCCTTGTCAGCGTCTCGCGAGCCGCCGCGATCGCCGCAACGACGTCCGGGGCGTCCCGCTCCGGCGACCGGAGGAGCGTGGCCATGTCCACCGCGGCTGCCGCCTCGTCGAAGGCCAGGCCGAGCCCGCGGTATCCCCGGAGCGCCTCCCGATACCCGGCCAGGGCATCGGGCCCGTTGCCGTTCAGTGCCGCGAGGCCGGCCCGGGCAACCTGGCGATCCACCTCGAGCACTGGGCCCCAGAAGCCCGCGGCCTCCAGAGCCGAGACGGCGACCTCGGCCGCACCAACCTCGCCCGACCAGAGGACCGAGCGGACGACGAGGGGCATGGCGAGCGGCGCGAAGTAGTCCGTGATGGTCGTCGCCCGCTCCGCATGCGCCCGGGCCGCGGCCAGATCGCCCGACGCGAACGCCGCCCAGGCCCGTGCCCACAGGTCGTACGACTCGAACTGGGGATCCGTGATCTTGGCACGAAGTGCGCCGGCTTCCGCGATGTCCGCCGTGGCGTCCTCACCGCGGAGCGACCGCAGGATCGCGCGGTCTCACCGCGGAGCGACCGCAGGATCGCCCGGTCCACGAAGAATTCGGCCCACCCGGCCGCGGTCACCTCGACGCTCAACCACTCGTCCAGGACGGCGGCGGCCCAATCCCACTCGCCCACGCGCAAGGCACAGATGACGCTGTTGCCGACCATCACGAATCCATAGACCCGGGATCCGCGGCGGCGGCCGATCTCGAAGCCCTCGCGACCCAGGGCGAGCCCCATGGCCGGCTCGCCCCACTGCTCGAAGAAGGTCATCAGGACGCGGGCGTTCAACTCGACGTCCGAGAGGTCGTTCGCGAGCGCGAACTGGTGCGCGCCACGCACCAGCACGAGGCCCTCACGCGGGCGCCCCGAGTTCAGCAGCGCGATCCCGCGACCCAGGATCCCCCGCGCCGTCGGCTCGAGGAGACCGAGCCGCTCGGAAATCGGCAGGTAGCGCTCGAGCCACTCGAGGGCGGCGGCCTGATCATTCTGGCCGCGGTTCGCCCGGACCATCGCGACCATCAGGTCCACGCCGGCGGGCGTGGCCTCGAGATCGGAGAACTCCTCCCAGGCCTCGTCGAGCAGGGCGCCGGCGCGTTCCGGATCGGCAAAGTACGCGAAGTAGGTCGTCGCATGGCGGGCCGCGGCCAGCGCGGTCGCCTCCCGATCGCCGGTCTTCCGTCGCTCGGCCAGCGCACCCTCGGCGTGGCGGAGGACGGTGTCCGTCTTCAGCCCTTCGCTCGCGGAATCGAATGCTCGCTCGTGGAGATCGGCTCGCTCGGCGGCGTCGACGGTGACCTCGAGTGCCTGCTCGAGGAACGTCACGGCCTGGTCGTGCGAACCCAGTGCAGCCGCCCGATCGGCGGCGCCGCGGAGGGCGAGGCGGGCCTCCGCATCGTCGCCGGCGAGCCGCTGGGCAGCCAGGTAGTGACCGGCAAGGCCGCCGGCCAGCTCGTCCGACCCCAGGCTCTCGAAGAATCGAGCCGCCGCGAGATGCCGGACCTTGCGGTCCTTCTTGGCCAGGGTGTTGTAGGCGACCTCGCGGATCAGGGCCTGGACGAACGCGTACTGACCGCGCTCGGGGGATCTCGCGTCCACGTCGAGGACGAGGAGCTCGCGCCGAACGAGGCCGCCGAGTTGGCGCTCCAGCTCGGCCGCGGCGGTCCCCGAAACCGCGCTGAGTCCGGCGATGGTGAAGCTCTGGCCGAGCACGGCCGCGTCCTCCAGGATCGCCCGATCCCGGGGATCCAGGCCGTCCAGCCGGGCGGCGATGAGCGCCGTCAGCGTTTCCGGGACCGCCAGGTCGCCAAGGTCCCCGGTCGGACGGTAGCGACCGTCCTCGAGGACGAGTCGCTCCTGGGCGAGCAGCATCCGGACCGTCTCGACGGCGTAGAGGGGGATTCCGTCGGCGCGGCCGATGATCGTGTCGATCGCCTTCCGCGGCAGACCAGGGACGAGCCCGGCCAGGAGACGCTCCATCTCCTCGGGCGGCAGCGGCTCGAGGTAGATCGAAGCGAACGAGCGCTTGCCGGCGCCCCAGTCCGGGCGCTTGTCGAGCAGATCCGGGCGGGCGAGGGTGATGACCGTGATCGGGACGCCCCGGCTCCACTCCATCAGGTGGTCGATGAAGTCGAGCAGGCCGTTGTCGGCATGGTGAAGGTCTTCGAAGACCATGACGACCGGGAACGTCGCGGCGAGGCGCTCGAAGAACGTCCGCCACGCCGCGAAGAGCTGCGCCGACGGGATGCCGGACTCGTAGCCGAGGAGCGCGAGGAGCGCGGATTCGATCCACGGCGCCTCAATCGCATCCGGGACGTGCTCGCGGACGGTCGCCGCGATCCGCTCGCGGGTCGTCGCCTCGTCATCCGTCTCCACGAGACCGGCCCGGCCACGGACCATCTCACCGAGCGCCCAGAACGTGATGCCGTCGCCGTAGGCGGGGCTTCGGCCGGCATGCCACCAGGCTCGCTCCAGGAGCCCGTCCACGTACTTGAGGAATTCCCACGACAGGCGGGTCTTGCCGATCCCGCCCGGTCCCACGACGCTCACGAGCCGGGCGCGGCCCTCGCGGGTCGTCGCGTGAAAGAGGTCCTTGAGCTGGCGAAGCTCCTCATCGCGGCCGACGAACGGCGCCTCGAGTGCTTCGCTGCGATTCCGGCCGCCCCGCTCCGCGACGACGCGGATGGCGCGCCATGCCGGGATGGCGGGCTCGAACGCCACCCCGCCGGCTGCCCGCTGGGTCGCTTCGCCCACGAGGACCACGCCCGGAGCCGCGGCCGACTGGAGGCGCGAGGCCGTGTTGACCATGTCCCCGGCGACCATGCCCTGGTTCGTGGCACCGATCGTGACGGCAGCCTCGCCGGTCAGCACGCCGGCCCGGGCCTGAATCCCCGGCCCCAGGACGCGCACCGCATCCACGACCTCGAGCGCCGCCCGAACGGCGCGCTCGGCGTCATCCTCCCGGGCGATCGGGGCGCCCCAGACCGCCATGACGGCATCGCCGATGAACTTCTCGACCGTGCCCCCGTAGCGGCCGACGATCTCGCGGGCCAGGTCGAAGTACCGGCTCAGGACCTCGCGAACATCCTCCGCGTCGCGCTCCTCGGCGAACGGGGTGAAGCCCACGAGGTCGGCGAACAGGACGGAGACGACCCGGCGCTCGGCGACGGGGGCCGAACCGCGGCCGTAGTCGGAGCCAGGGCCCGTCGCGGGCACGGCCCCCACGGAGGGCGCGACCGACCGCGCCGACGCGGCGGCCCCCGCGAGCGGCGTGGCGCACTCTGAGCAGAACTTGGCGCCGGGTGGATTTGTGGTGCCGCAGTTCGGGCACCCGGCCGCCATCGCGGTTCCGCACTCCATGCAGAACTTCGCCTCGGGGCGGTTCTCCGTGGCGCAGTTCGGGCAGATCAAGTGGCGGACGCCTCAGGTGTCATGGGCCGGACCGGTCTGGGTTCCTCGCGGAGCATACGGTCTCCGCCCGCGAGTGGCGCCGGTGGCGCGGCGATGCCGGCCAGGACGGCGATGGAGGTCATCACCGATGGGCGGCGGTGATCGCCACGATCTCCTCGCCGTAGCGGGCCAGGCGGGCCGGGCCCATGCCCTTCATCCGGCGGAGGGCCGCGATGGTGATGGGGCGCCCCTGGGCGATGTCGGCGAGGAGGGAGTCGGGCGCGATCACGTAGGCCGGCACGCCGTCCGACCGGGCCGCCGTGAGGCGCCACTCGCGGAGGGCGGCCATGAGCGGGCTGTCCTCCTCTCGGGCGCGGCGTGCGGCGCCGGCGTTCATCGGCGCGCCGGGGATCACGGTGACCCGGCCGGGCACGCTCACCCGGCCTTCGAGGGCTGCCAGGAAGCGGCTCGGGCGCCGGCGTGCGTCGCGCCGCTCCGCCCACGACAGCCAGAGGTGGCGCCGCGCTCGCGTCAGCCCCACGTACAGGAGCCGGCGTTCCTCGGCGATGGCCGCGTCCGACTCCGCCTGGCGGATCGGCAGGGTCCCCTCCTCCAGCTGCGGGAGAAGGACGGCGTCCCACTCGAGGCCCTTGGCCCGGTGGTACGTGAGGAGGTTCACGCCGTCCGCCGAACCCGCGGCCTCGGCGGCGGCCCGGGCGTCGAACTCGGCGGCAAGTCCGGGGACATCGATGTCGTGGCGGGCGGCGACGGCCTCACCGGCTATCTCGAGGACGAGCGCAAGGTTGGCGGTCCGCTCGCGGGCCTCCGCTCCCCCACCGCGGGCGCCGGCGGCCGCGGAACCTGCCGCGTCGTCCGCCTCGAAGCCCAGGTCCGCCCGGAGGCTGGCGTCGAACGCCGCCAGCAGCTGCGAGCCGCGCGGCTCGACCGGCAGGCGCCGCAACAGCCGGAGTGCATCGCGCACTTCGGGCCGCTCGAAGAAGCGCTGACCGCGGACGCGGAACGGGATCCTGGCCTTCGTGAGCGCGGCCTCGATCTGCGGGATCTGGGCGTTGATCCGGGCGAGGATGGCGATCTCGGACGCCGCGACGGGCCCTGGGGCGGACAGGAGGCCCCGGACCTCCGCGACGAGGCCGACGAGTTCGGCCTCGCCGGTCGCGAACTGCCGGATCGATGGTGCCGGCCCGGCCGGCATGGTCGCCACGAGGCGTTTGGCTCGACCCTCCGACGCCAGCAGGCGGTTGGCGAGGGCCAGGATCTCCGGCGAGGACCGGTAGTTTCGCGACAGCGTGATCTCCCGCGCCCCTGGGTGGCGCGCGGCAAACCCGATGAGGTAGTCCGAGGTGGCGCCGGTGAACGTGTAGATCGTCTGGTCCTCGTCACCCACGACGCACACGTCGTCCCGGTCGCCGAGCCAGAGCTCCAGGAGGCGCTGCTGGAGCGGGTTCGTATCCTGGTACTCGTCCACGCTGAACCAGCGCTTGCGGGCGCGGATCGTGGCGGCCGCCTCTCCATCCGTCTCGAGGAGATCGACCGACTCGACGAGGAGGTCGTCGAAGTCAATGCGATTCGCCCGCGCCTTGGCTCGCTCGTAGTCGGTGAAGATGCGGACGAAGAGATCCGCCGGGATGGGGGGCTCGCGCCCGGCGTCCGCAGCCGCGGCCTCGTATGCACCCGGTGTGATGCGGCGGGCCTTGGCCCATTCGATCTCGTCGGCGAGGTCCTTGGACGGAGTAAAGCGGTAGTGGCCGGGCAGCTGGCGGGCGAGACGTCCGATGATCGCCGCCTTCGAGTCGAGGAGGTCGGGCAGCGGTGCCCCGTCGTGGGTCGCCGGCCAGAAGTGGCGCAATTGGGAGAGCGCGTGGGCGTGGAACGTGCGGGCGGTGACGCCCGGCAGCCCGAGCGAGCGCAGCCGCGCCACCATCTCCGTGGCCGCCTTGTCCGTGAAGGTGACCACGAGGACCTGGTCCGCCGGCACCACCTCGGTCGCGATCGCGTAGGCGGTCCGCCGGCTGATGACCCGGGTCTTGCCGCTCCCCGCGCCGGCATGGATCGCCACCGGCCCGCTCGAGGCCCGCACGGCGTCGAGCTGCTCAGGGTCCAGGTCGGCGAGAAGCGTCGATGGGTCAGGGTGTGGCACGCTCTCAGGGTACTGTCCGGCGCTCACCTG
>JACVXW010000217.1 GCA_015661135.1 Chloroflexota bacterium | reverse complement strand
CACGGATCCAGGCCCGTGACACGGCCGTCCAGCTCGGGATCCTGGCCGGTGCCGCGGTCGTCCTCGGGTCGGCGACGCCGGCCGTCGAGACGGAGGGTCGCGCCCGGAGCGCGGAGTACCGCCGGATCCGTCTGCCGGACCGGCGATCGGGCGAGCCACCCACGATCGAGGTCGTGGACCTGCGGGAGGAGCTGGCCGCCGGCATGCGCGGGATGCTGTCGCGAACGCTGGAGGCCGCGCTTGGCGCGCTGGATCGCGACGCCGGCGAGCAGGCCGTGCTCGTGATCAATCGCCGCGGATCCGCATCCGTGGTGCTGTGCCGGGACTGCGGCCACGTGCAGGCCTGCCCGGAGTGCACCCGCCCGCTCGTGTATCACCAGGCCGGCGTGACGCTTCGCTGCCACCACTGCGGCCGGGCATCGCCCCTTGCCACCCGCTGCCCGAATTGCGCATCCGCCAGGATCCGCTATCTCGGCGGCGGCACCGAGCGCCTGGAGCGCGAGGTGCGTGACCGCTTCCCCAGTCTCCGGATCGGGCGACTGGACCGCGACGTCGTGGAGCGCCGCGGCGCCGCGGCCCGGGTGCTCGACGACTTCGCCGCCGGGCGACTGGACGTCCTCGTCGGAACGAGCCTCGTCACCAAGGGCATGGACATCCCGACGGTGACCCTCGTGGGGGTCGTCTCGGCCGACGTGGCCCTCAACCTCCCGGATGAACGGGCATCGGAACGGACCTATCAGTTCCTCGTCCAGGCCGTCGGCCGGGCCGGGCGGGGAGCTCGCCCGGGGCTCGCGATCATCCAGACCTACCAACCGGACCATCCGGTGATCCTTGCGGTGGCGTCCGGCACCCCGGACGCGTTCTACGACGCCGAGCTGGACCTTCGCCGCCAGTTCGGATCGCCGCCGTTCGGGCGGCTCCTCAAGCTGACCATTGCGCTCGCGGGCCGGGACGAGGCGGAGCGGACCGCCGATGCGTTCGCGGATACGCTCCGCCGGCACGCCGCCACCTCCGGCGCCCGCGAGACGGTCGCGGGACCGGCGCCGGCCTACATCGCCCGGCGAGCCGATCGTTGGCGCTACAACGTCGTCGTGCGCGGTCCGGATCCGGTCGGCCTGCTGGGCACCTCGCCCGGACCGCCGTGGTCTGTTGACGTGGACCCGGATTCGCTCCTCTAGCCCGGACGGGGGACAATGGCGGCCAGCGGACGACGTCCCCGCCCGCCGGTGGACCAGGAGGCACGACCATGAGCGACGACACGACCACGACGGGTACCAACGGGACGAGCGGTCCGACCCAGGGTGACGAGACCTTCGAGTGGACGGACGACGCCGGGGACGACTCGGCCCGGAGCGGATCGTCCACAACGGCCGCGACGACCGCTCGGGAGTGGCTGAACCAGCTCCAGGCGATGATCGAGAACATCGCGACGCAGGCGGCACCGGTCATGCGCGAAGTCGGGGCGAAGGCCGCCGAGCTCGCAGCGACCGCCGGGGACAAGGCGGGACCGGTCGCGGCTCGCGCGGCCGAGTTGACCGCCGAAGCGGGCCACCGGCTGGCGGAACGCTCGCGCGACTTCGCGGCCGAGCTGCGCCGGGATCCGGGCGAGAACGGCGAGGTTGCCGCCGACACGGACGACGACAGCCGGGGCACGCCGCCGGCCTGAGCGGGCCGGGCGCGACCCTCGCCTATACTGCGGGCCATGAGCGTCCGCCCCATCCTGCTCCTCGGCGACCCGCGCCTGCGCCTCAAGGGCCTGCCCGTCGAGAGCTTCGGCAAGTACCTCCACGAGCTCCTTGACGACCTCGCCCACACGATGCGCGACGCGCCGGGCGTCGGCCTGGCCGCGCCCCAGATCGGGGAGGCCCTCAGTGCCTGCGTCGTGGAGATCGAGGGCAAGCTGCATGAGCTGGTGAACCCGAAAATCGTCAAGTCGACCGGCGATTCGCGCGACCTGGAAGGCTGCCTCTCCCTGCCCGGGTACGCCGCCTACGTCACGCGGCGAGAGCGCGTCTGGGTGGTGGCGCAGAACCGGCTCGGCCGGAAGATCAAGCTCGCCGGGTCCGGCCTGCTCGGCCGCGCCTTCCAGCACGAGCTGGACCACCTGGACGGGAAGCTCTACATCGACTACCTCGACTCGATGGACGAGCTGATCCCGGTAGGCCCGGCGGACGAGGAGGAGGACGAGACGACGGGCGAGGTCCGGGCCGCCGTCTTCGCGTGACCTCGCTGCCCACGGACGCTCCCGAGGCCGGCCTGCCGGCGCGGACGATCTTCCTCGGCTCGGGCGCCTTCGCCGTCCCGACCCTGTTGGCGCTCGCGGCGCATCGGGACATCCATCTCGTCGGCCTCGTCGCCCCGCCCGATCGTCCTGCCGGCCGCCGTGGCGCCCCGGTGCCGGTTCCGACCGTGGTCGAGGCGCGCAGGATGGGTCTGCCCACGCTCCAGCCGGAGCGACTCCGAACGCCCGAGACGGCCGCGGCCCTGCGGGCCCTCACCCTGGACCTGGGCGTGCTGGCCGACTTCGGGCGGATCATCCCGCCGTCCATCCTGGAGTTGCCGCGGCTCGGGATCCTGAACGTCCACCCTTCGCTCCTGCCGCGCCATCGGGGCGCGACGCCCGTCCCGGCCACGATCCTGGCCGGCGATACCGTGGCCGGCGTCTCGATCATCCTCATGGACGCCGGCCTGGACACGGGCCCTGTGCTGGCGGCCCGTTCGTGGCCCCTCGGCGGGAACGAAACGGGCCCCGGCCTTGAGGAGCGCGCCGCCCGCGAAGGAGCCGCGTTGGTCGCGGGGCTCCTCGGCTCATACCTGCGAGGGTCGGCGGTCGCCGTCGCACAGGACGACGACGCGGCGACGCTGACCCGACCGCTCAGC
>JACVXW010000005.1:4045-28468 GCA_015661135.1 Chloroflexota bacterium | reverse complement strand
CCTGGGCGCCACGCCCATCTCTCCACAGAACGGAGCCAGTGGCAGCTCGATGCCGGGCCAGAACTCTGCCCGCGCGGCGCCCGGTGTCAGCCGCGTCACCTTGTAGGCGGGGTTCGGAAAGTCGTTGGAGAGCAGGCCAAAGCCCGGGATGATGGCCGTCCAGCCCCAGCTGTCCGTGGCCAGTTCGAGGACGTCGATCTGGAGCGAACCGCCGGCCTCCAGGCCGGCAACCGCGATCGGTCCGTTCACCTGATCCACCCGGTTGAAGTCGAGCGTCGCCAGGTCCGCCTCCGTGGAATCGGCGGTCAGCTGGCCGCCCGAGGCGTCCAGGCAGTCGAACTCCACGATCGCGCCGGACGCCACGGTCTCGATCGGCTCGATCGCGGGATCCCAGGCGAGGTGAAACTGATCACGCGAAACGTGGATCCCCGACGCCGTCTCGAACATCGACCTGTTCCTCCTCTTGGCGGAGATGATGATCGCTCAGACGATCGTGGCGTGCGCCACTCGGTTGGCGTCCTGCACAGCAGCGCCTGACCGCCTCGCGTCTCACCCTCGCTCAAGAGTTTGCCAGTGAAGTTGTTGGCGCTATCCAGCTGAAGCACGAACCTCCGGCTCTCGCTCGCTCGACCGGTCCGGTGCGCGTCCCACACCTGAATCTCGACGGTGCTCGCGCGAACGGGAGCGACCACCTGGACCCAGCCGATAAACCGATCATCCACGACCGGCAGCATCGTTTCGCCGAGAATCGCGCCAGCGTGGCTGATGGCGACGTGAACGTCCGTTGGCCACGCGATCCCTCGGGGCGCGCCCGAAACCGCGACGAAGCCGGCTACTGGTACGACACTACCGAGGACGACCTCTCCCGGACCGGGCACCAAGATGCTGATCTCGACCCGTGTCCGATTCTTACGAGGGGCCGGCGGTGGCCCGACCACCGACCGGGTTGCGGCAGCGACCGCGCCGTGGAGCGGCGACGGCGAGGCCGAACCGCTCCCCGACCCGGCGCCGAACGTGTCCCGGTCGAGGAGGCCAAGGCCGACGACTGCCGCCAGCACGGCCACGATGCAAGCCGGCCAAGCGCCCGGTCCCGCCGGCCCAACGCGGGCCGCCGGTACGATCAGTTCTTCGATCTCGGGCGACGGCGGGACAGCACCGGGGCCCATGCAGGCCAAGGTCGACTCGCGCTTGAGATCCGTTACGTCGGTTTCGCGGGCGCTCGCGACGAACTGCCAGCGCATCGATCAAGAGCCCGAGTCTTCCGCCGGTGCGGCCGGCTCGTCTACTCGACGATTCGGCAGACCGCGCCGAAGTGCTCGAGGGTGACTTCAGCCGTGGCGGCGATCGACGTGCTCAGCCCGGCCGCCGCATGATGGTTGGCTGTGAGGAAGACGTGGTCGCCGTCAGCCTTCGTGCACACGTACTCAATTCGCTCGCTGTGCCCGAGAGCGGACGGGACGGCCGCCATCAGGGCAACGGTGGCAAACGCGAGAGCCAGGAACAGGCGCATGAGAGATCCTCCATTAGCTTCCGGTGGTTGAGCCCAGAAGATGTCAGGCAGCCCTAACGACGGACCAACGAGCCGCAAACGGCTGCGTGCTACCGTGCCCCTGGAGGCGGGCGTGGAGTTCTTGATCCTGGGGCCGCTCGAGGTCTGGACCGACGGACGGCAGGTCCCGCTTGGAGGTCCGAGGCAGCGAGCGCTCCTGGGCCTCCTCATCCTGCACCGCAATCGGGTCGTCTCGACCGATAGGCTCATCGACTTGCTGTGGGGCGACAAGCCGCCCAAGACGGGCGCGGCCGCGCTCCATATGCGCATCTCGGGACTGCGACGGGTGCTCGAGGGACGAGGCGCTCGCCAGGGGCCGAGCGAGATCCTCATGACGCGCGCTCCGGGCTACCTCCTCCGCATCGAGGGTGGTCGGCTCGACGCGGATCGTTTCGAAACCCGGCTGGACGAAGGTCGTAGGGCGCTTTCGGCCGGCGATGCGGCCGGTGCAGCCGCTGCCTTGAGCGCTGGGCTCTCGCTCTGGCGCGGTGAACCGCTCGCGGACCTCGAGTACGAGCCGTTCGCCCAGGCCGAGATCGCCCGCCTCGCGGAGCTTCGCCTTGTCGCGACCGAGGAGCGGATCGAGGCTGACCTTGCGCTCGGGCGGTCCGATCAGCTCGTCGCCGAACTCGAGGGGCTCGTTGCACGACACGCGGTCCGGGAACGCCTGCAAGGTCAGCTGATGCTTGCGCTCTACCGCGCCGGCCGCCAGGCCGAAGCCTTGGCCGTCTTCCGGGAGACTCGTCGGGAGCTCCGTGATCAGCTCGGCATCGACCCGAGCCCGGCACTGCAGCGTCTCGAAATCGCCATCCTGAAGCAGGATCCTGGCCTCGAGCCATTGTTCGCATCCTTCGAGTCAGGAGCGCCAGGGGCGCCAGGGGCGCTGATCGACGCGACTGAGCGCCGGAAGATGGTGACGGTCGTCGTCGGTGAGCCGGTCATCGTCGGAGGGCCCGACCTGGCCGACCCGGAGTCGTGGCGAAGCGTGGAAGAGCGCCACCTGGAAGTCGCCACGAGCATCGTCGAGCGGCATGGCGGGATGCTGGGGCGACGCTCCGGCGGGCAGCTCATGGCCGTGTTCGGCGTCCCGTGGATCCACGAGGACGACGGCATGCGTGCGATTCGTGCCGCGCTCGATTGGCGCGCAGCGATCGCCGAAATCGCCGCAGACCCGGCTCTGCCGCAGGTACCGCCCTTCTTCGAGCGAATCGGGATCGAGAGTGGCGAGGTCATTACGGGCGATCCGGCCGCCGGCCGATCACTTGTCACCGGCGAGCCCGTGACCCGTGCAAGCCACCTTGCCGCCGCGGCAGCCCCGGGCGAGATCCTCGTGGGTGGAGCCTTGCGGAATCTCGTGAGTGGCGTCGTTCTCGAGGCGGTCCGTGACGAAGCCTACCCCGACGTGTGGCGCGTGATTGAGCTGGTGAGCGAGAGGTTGCCGGCTGAGCAGCGCAGCGAAACGCCGCTCATCGGCCGCACCTTGGAGCTCGACCAGCTCCGCCAGGCATTCGAGCGGGTCAGTCACAATCGAACAGCCCTTCTGTGCACGATCGTCGGGCCGGCGGGTGCGGGCAAGTCACGCCTCGCCCATGAGTTCGTGTCGGGACTGGGGGAACGGGCACTGGTCCTCACGGGACACTGTCTGTCGTACGGCGACGGCATCACGTTCTGGCCCCTCAGCGAGATCGTCGGTCAGCTTGCTCCTGACGGGGCAATCGAACGCCTGCTTTACGGTGAAGACCAGCCTGAGCTCATTGCCAGGCGGATCGCCGGAGCGATCGGCTTGGCCGACGCGACGGATGGCGTCGAGGAAACCTTCTGGGCGGTCCGGCGGCTGATCGAGGCAATCGCCAGGAACGGACCCATCGTGGTGGTTCTCGAAGACATCCACTGGGCCGAACCGACCATGCTCGCCCTGATCGAGCACCTCGCGAACTGGATCCGCGAGTCGGCCGTGCTGCTCCTGTGCCTCGCCCGGCCCGAGCTGCTCGAAGGGAGACCGGCCTGGGGGCGCCGCCGCCCCGATGCCGTGACAGTGCACCTGGAACCACTCGGCGAGGACGACAGCGAGGCACTGCTCCGAGCACGACCGGGAACGTCAGGACTCAGTTCGTCGCTCCGCCGCCGGGTCCGCGAGACTGCGGAAGGGAACCCCTTGTTCCTCGAACAGATCGCGGCGATGGTGGCGGAGCACGGGGCTTCCGAGGGCGACCTCCCCATCCCACCGACGATCGAGGCGGTCCTCGTCGCGCGCCTGGACCGCCTTGGCCCGGGAGAACGGGCCGTACTCGAACGCGCGGCTGTAGCGGGCAAGGAGTTCTGGCCGGGCGCAATCGCCCGCCTTCTGCCTGATCTTGCGCGGAGCTCTGTGCCACGACATCTGGACGCGCTCGTCCGCAAGGATCTCCTGCGACCTGTTCGTTCTCGGCTGGTCGGCGTGGAGGCGTTCCGCTTCAGGCATGTCCTCATCCAGCAGGCGACGTATCGGGCCATTCCGAAGACACTCCGCCGGCAGCTCCACGAGGGGTGGGGCGAATGGCTCGAGGACCAGGCCGGAGCGCGCCTCGCAGAGGTCGAGGAGCTCGTCGGCTATCACCTCGAACAGGCCGCGCTCGGCTGGGCCGAAGTCGAACCGGGCTCGCGCCGGGCCGAGAGTCTCGCCCATCGCGCTGGCGAGCGGCTTGCCGCGTCGGGCGGCCGAGCGTTCCGTCGCGGCGATATGGCGGCGTCCGTAAACCTCCTCGACCGGGCCGCGGCCCTCCTGGCGCCAGACGATCCGATCAGGCTTGAGCTCCTGTCCGACCTGGCGTTCGCCCTGTTCGAGGTGGGTGAGCTCGACCGGGCGAGCAGCGTTCTCGCCGCCGTGATCGACTTGGGCACCGCGATCGGCGATCGGCGGTTGGTGGCGCGGGCCACGGTGAAACGCAGCCATGTCGAGATGTATCGGCACCCCGAACAGGTCGACTCCGCCCGCCTCCTCGGCGAGGCCACCCGAGCAATCGCCGTGTTGCGGACATTTGGCGACGAGGCCGGACTCGCAAGAGCATCGCTGCTTGAGTCAGACGCACTTGGGACCTTGGGCAAAGGCGCCCTGGCGGCGAAGGCCGCAGTGCGGGCTGCTCGCTTTGCGCGGCGAGCCGGCAGCCGCCGCGAGGAGGCCTGGAGCCACGGCGCCTACGGCTATGAGGCAGTCTTCGGCCCCGATCCCGTCGCCGTCGCCACCCGACGCATGGAAGGCTGGCTCCGCGAGACAGGCGGCGATGCCGTGCTGGAGGCGAATCTGTCGGGCTTCCTGGCGCCGCTTGCGGCGATGGAGGGGAGGATCGGGGAGGCCCGCGAGCGTCTCGCCCACAGCCGTGTGCTCACCGACGAGCTAGGCCTCCGGTGGCAGACCGGCACGCATGACCTGCTCGGAGACGGCGATCGACATGTTCGGGACGATGGGCGACATGTGGTTCCTCTCGATCGTTTCGACGGAGCAGGCGCGGGCCCTCTTCGAACAGGGCCGGGAGGGCGATGCGCTGTCGCTGTTCGAACGACTCGATGCCTCGCCCGGCAATCGGCCGGACAGCCTTAGCCACCAGATCAGGCGCCGCGACATCCTCGGTCGGATCCACTCCCGGAGCGGCGACCACCGCGCGGCGCTCGCGCTGGCCGAGGAGGCGGTGGAACTCGCCGGCCGGACGGATTACCTGGGCTTCCACGCCGACGCGCTTGCCGGGCTCGCAGAAGTGCTCCACGCCGCGGGTCGGACGAAGGACGCCACGGGCGCCCTCCGCCGCGCGGTCGAGCTTTACGATCGCAAGGGGAACGCCGTGAGGTCGAAACAGGCACGAGATCGACTCGCCAACCTCAGTCGGGGTATCGCCACGCCCGTCTGAACGGGGGCCTCGCGTGGATAGGAATCTGTTTTAACATCGGGTCGCCGTCTAGCGGCTACTCGCTGAAGCGCTCTTCCTTCCACGGATCGGCGTCATTGTTGTAGCCGTAACGTTCCCAGAAGCCAAGCTGGTCGTGGTCCAGGAATTCGAGGCCGCGGACCCACTTGGCGCTCTTCCAGAAGTAGCGCTTTGGGACGAACAGGCGCAGCGGCCAGCCGTGCTCCTTCTCGAGCGGCTGGCCGTCGAAGGTGTCGGCAAGGAGCACGTCGTCGTCGTCGAGGACGCTGAGCGGCAGGTTCGCGGTATAGCCCTGCTCCGAGTGGGCGACGACATGGGTGGTCGCCGGCCGGACCTGAGCCGTGCGGAGGATCTCCTGGATCGCCACGCCCTCCCAGACGGTGTCCAGCTTGGTCCATCGGGTGACGCAGTGGATGTCCGTCCTGACGGTCTTTCGGGGCAGCGCCTTGAACTGCTCCCAGGTCAGCGTGAACGGCGCGTCAACCTGACCGAAGACCTTGAAGTCCCACTTCGCGAGGTCCGTGTTCGGCACAGAGCCGTAGTGGAGGACCGGGAACTTCTCCGTCCGGTACTGGCCCGGCGGGATGCGCTCCATGACGGCCGGATCCTGGGCCTGGTTGCCGAAGAGGCGCTCGAACATCTGGCTGCTCGTTCTCGCTGGCGACAGGATGGATGGTCAGGGTGCCGGCTTGGCCAGGTCGCTGATCGAGACGAGGCCGTACTTGTCGGCTGTCGCCTTGGTGACCACGAACCCGTTCTGGTCCGTGGCGGCAGCGAAGGCAAGGGCAACGAGTCCGCGACTTGCGAGGTGCTCGTTGAACTTGACGACGGTGGCTGCCGGGTCCGTCGAGGCCTCGCCGGCCCCCGCGTTGACGAACTCGAGCGCCGTGGCGGCGTACTCGGCCAGAATGTCGATCTCGCCGGATTCAAGCGCCGGGAAGACGATCTCCCGGTTGCCGAGCTGGAACTTGCGCTCGACGGTGATGCCGGCCTGCTCGAGGACCTGGGCGAAGATCTCGCCGAGGATCTCCTGCTCGTAGAAGTTCGTGGAGCCGACGGTCACGGATCCGGAACCACCGGAGAACGAGAATCCCCCCGCCTCCACCCAGGCCTTTGCGACCTCGGGGACGGCCTTGCCGTCCACGGTGACCTGCTTGTTGAGGTCCGTCAGGGCCGCCTGATCGAGCTTCGCCATGACCGCGTTGAGGGCGTCCTCGATGACCGGATTGGCGTCGAGCGCCGCTTGTCGGACGACCGGCACGAGGTTGTCGGCGAGCTGGAGCTGCTTGTCGTCCTTCAGGAGGACAAAGCCGTTGACCGCGATCGCCGGATCCGAGGTGAACAGCAGGCCAACCTGCGCATCGCCCTTCTTGAGCGCCTCGATCGTGATCGGGCCGCCCGGGTCCGTGGGCTTGAATTCCTTGAACGTGATCCCGTAGGTGCCCGTCAGGCCCTTCAGGCAGAACGGACGCTCGGGACACTCGGGCGGTCCGGCCAGCACGAGCTGGCTCGCGATCGTCCCCTTGGAAGCCTGGCCGCCCCCTCCCAGCGAACACGCGCTCACGATGAGCGCGAGCATCGCTGCCCCGAGGGCGGCCGTGCGGATGTGCCGCATTGGGTCGTCTCCCTTCTTCCCGCCCGCGCGAACCACGCCGCGACCTGGGCGAGCGTCGACCATAGCAGAGGTCGTATGTCGGCACCGTGACCGCCCCTCGGACTCGGTGCGAACGGGCCGCTGGCCTCAGACCGCGGAGGGCCCCGGTGGCGCGAATGGCGAACTCGGCGCACCGGGCGCTCCGGGTGCTCCGATCGGGATCGATCCCGGCCGCCGCTCGAATCGCCTCTGCGCAGCGGTCAGGGCCCGGTCCGTGCCGATGGCAAGGAACGCCACGAGCACCGCTCCGGCGAGGATCCGGTCGTCCTGCTGAAGCGCGAACCCGTCGACGATGTAGCGGCCCAGCCCCCCGCCTGCGACGAGTGCCGCGAGGGTTGCAGTGGCGACCACCTGGACGGCCGAGGTTCGGAGACCCGCAACGATCGCCGGCATCGCAGCCGGCAGTTCGACCCGCGCGAGAACCTGGACACCGGTCATCCCCATGCCTCGACCGGCCTCCACGCCATCCGCCTCCACGGCCCGGATCCCGGCCACGGTGTTGACCAGAATCGGTGGAATCGCGAGGAGGATGAGGGCGGGCAGGGCACTCGAGAATCCGAGCCCGAAGAGCGGAACGAACAGGATCAGCAGGGCGTAGGACGGCACTGCTCGTCCCAACCCGGCGACCGCAGTCGCGATTCGCTCCCCGCGGCCGGTATGGCCGATGGCCAGCCCCGCCGGCAGCGCGATCGCCACCGCGAGGGCCACGGCAAGCGCGGACAGGACCACGTGCTCGCCGATTCGCCAGGGCACGCCGTTGCTGCCCGACCAGTTGCCCGGATCGGAGAACCAGGTCGCGACGCCACGAAGCAGGTCCATCAGCCGATCCTCGCCCGGCTCCACGGCGCGACCGTCCGACCAAGCCAGGCCAGGCCGAGATCCGCCGCCAGCGCAAGGGCGACCGTAAGCACGAAGCCGACGAGCACGAGCGTGTCGTTCCGGAAGTTGTAGCCGCGCAGCATCACCTGCCCGAGACCCCCGAACCCGATCAGCGCGGTGACCATCACCAGGCCGATCGTCGTGACCGTCGCGATGCGGATGCCGGCGACGATCAGGGGCAGCGCCAGCGGCACCTCCACCTGCCAGAGACGGCGCATCCGCCCGTAGCCCATGGCGTCGGCGGCCTCCAGCGCGTCCAGTGGCACGGATGCGAGCCCGGCCAGCAGGTTGCGCGTGAGGATGAAGAGGGTGTAGCCGACCAGCGCAATCTCCGCCGTGAGGAACGAGAGCCGGGTGATAGGGACGAGGAAGGCAAGGAGGGCGAGGCTCGGGATGGTGTAGACGACGCTGAAGAAGCCCGTTACCGGCCCGATCAGGCGTCGTGAATCGCGGATGGCCAGGACGGCCAGCGCACTGATCACGAGGCCCAGCCCGACAGCCACGATGGTCAGCGCGAGGTGCTCAACCAGCTTGCTCGCGATCAACGGGAAGTTGCCCTGGACGACATCCCAGCGAATCACGCCGTCTGCGCCTCGCGCTCGCGGCGGGCGTAGGCGGTGATCTCGTCAGCCGTCACGAGACCCGCCACGGATCCGCGCTCGTCAACCACGATTCCCACCTGGACCTCCGCGTCGATGAGCATGGCGAGGGCATCCTTCAGCGTCGTCCGCCGGTCGAGGAGCGGCGACATCGGCGCGGCCATCGCAGCCGCCAAGCCGCCGCTGTCGGGCAACTGGCGCGGCCCGATCCAGCCGATCGGCCGGCCCTCATCGTCCACGAGCAGGACAAAACCGGCGGAATCGCTCGCGTCGAGGCGCCTGACCCGGGCCGCGTCGTCGCCGAGTTGGGCCGTCACGGCAGGCAGCAGGACCAGGTCGCGCACGCGCGCGAGCGCCAGTCGTTTGAGCCCACGGTCCGCCCCGACGAACCGGCCGACGAACTCGGACGCCGGGTGCGCCAAGATCTCGTCCGGTGTCCCGAACTGGGCCAGGCGCCCGCCGGCTTCCAGCACCGCGATCAGGTCGCCCATCTTGATCGCCTCGTCGATGTCGTGCGTGACGAACAGGATCGTCTTGGCGAGGGAATCCTGGAGCCGGAGGAACTCGTTCTGGAGCCGCTCCCGGACGATGGGATCGACCGCGCCGAACGGCTCGTCCATGAGCATGAGCGGCGGATCGGCCGCGAGGGCCCGCGCCACCCCGACCCGCTGGCGCTCCCCGCCAGACAGGGCGGCCGGGTAGCGATCTCGATGGAGATCAGGCTCCAGCCCGACGAGCCCCAGGAGTTCGTCCACGCGGGCCCGCCGACGGTCCTCCGGCCAGCCCAGCAGCCTGGGCACCGTTGCCACGTTCTCCCCGACCGTCTGATGCGGGAAGAGGCCCACCTGCTGGATCACGTAGCCGATGGAGCGGCGAAGATCCGTCACTTCGCGCTCGGCCGCGTCCGCACCGTCGATGAGGATCCGGCCACTCGTCGGCTCGATGAGCCGATTGACCATCTTGAGGCTGGTGGTCTTGCCGCAGCCGGACGGGCCGACCAGGACGCAGATCTTGCCGGCGGGTACCTCGAGGGTCAGGTCCTCCACCGCACCGGGGTGCGCGGCGCCGGTGCCCGGGTAGCGTTTCGAGACATGGTCGAACGTGACGGTCGCGGCGCGGATGGCTGACATCGCGTCAGTATCCCCGCCGCGCGCCCGGGCCGCGCATGATGCGGCAGCCGTGGCACCCCGGAGGCCTATGCGTTGTCGAGCTCCCGAGAGATGGCGCGGAGGATGAATCGTGCCGCCTCGGCGCTCTTGCCGCCCAGCTTCTGGCCCTCGTCCTGCTCCAGGGCGACCATCAGGTCGCCGAGCATCTGCGCGAGCATTGCCGTGCGAACGAGCGCGCCGGCGGCGAACGCCGACTCCAGCCCGACCACAGCGGTCCGTGCGTTCTCCACCGCGTGGCCCTTCGCGTCCATCAACGCCCGGAACGACGCCCGTGCCGCATCCGCGGCCGGTCCCCTCGATTCCATCGTCATCTCCCGAACAGCCGGGCCGCGATCCCGGGACGCGGCGAATCCCCGGTCGCGACATCAACCGGGGCGGTGGGGCTCCGCCGCAGCCACTCCGGCTGAAGGACGCTCATCGAAACCTCGTCCCACCAGCGTCCGTCCCGCCAGATCGCCTCACGCGACCGACCCTCCACCGTGAACCCGCAGGCCAGGTAGGAGCGGATCGCCCGCTCGTTGAACTCGAAGACGGACAGGGCGACGCGGTGCAGCTTGAGCGTCCCGAACGCATGGTCGACCATCAGCCGGGTCGCCTCGGTCCCGAACCCCTGGCCCCAGGCATCGCGCTCACCGATGGTGATGTGATACAGGGTTGAGCCGTTGTCTCCGTCCAGCTGGCTGAATGCGCAGGTCCCGATGAGTCGGTCCGTGTCGCTGACGTGGATCGCCATCGTCATCGAATCGGTCCCGAGCGCTCGCGTCTGGAAGAACCGGTCGATCTCGTCGACGGTCATCGCGCCGTCCTTGTAGCGCGCCAGGCGGGCGATCTCGGGATCCGCGTACCAGCGCCGGAAGGCGGCCAGGTTCTCCGGAACGTGCCGCCGAAGCACGATCAGCCGACCCTCGATGGACGCTGGAAACCACGCTCGGCCGGCCACGGGGGCACGGTATACCATCGCCGTCATGCGCCGCTGGAGCGAGCTCGCCGAGCGCGTTGCCGCCACCACGCGGACCTCGGCGAAGACCGACCTCCTTGCCGACTACTTCCGTTCCGCGGACCCCGATGAGTTGGCGATCGCCGCCGTATTCCTCACGGGACGCGCCTTTCCGGAGGCGGACCAGCGGGCGACCGGCCTGGGATGGGCGACCATGTCGGCGGCGCTCGCCGCCGTCGCCGGTGTGGACCGCGCGGCGCTCACGGCAGCCTACGACCGATTCTCCGACCTCGGCCTTGCGCTCGAGGACGTCCTCGTGACGGCCGGGCACGCCCCCGATCCGGCCGCGTCGCCTCGGCTCCGGGAGGTTGCCGCTTCGTTCTCCCAGATCGAATCGGCGTCAGGGCCCGCCGCGAAGGCCGCGATCTTCGAGGCGCTCATCGCCCGCTGCGACCCCTCCACGGCCAGGGGCGTGATCAAGGTCCTTTCGGGAGACCTCCGGATCGGGCTGCGCGAGGGGCTCGTGGAGGCAGCGCTCGCGAAAGCGTTCGACCGCCCGCTCGATAGCGTGAAGCGAGCGGGGATGCTGGTCGGTGACATCGGCCGGACGGCCGAACTGGCGCGGGATGGAACGCTGGAAACCGCCGCGCTGGAGCTGTTCCATCCCCTCAAGTTCATGCTCGCGTCGCCGGCCGAGGATGCGGCCGAGATCGTCCGACGACTGGGCCCCCTCGTCTGGGTGGAGGACAAGTACGACGGGATCCGGGCGCAGATGCACAAGCGTGGGGGCACCGTCCGGCTCTACTCGCGCGACCTCCACGACATCACGAGCGGATATCCGGAGGTGATCGCCGGTGCGCAGGACCTCATCTGGGATGGGATCCTGGACGGCGAGCTCCTCGGTTTCCGCGACGGCGTGGTCCTGCCGTTCGTGGCCCTCCAGGCTCGCCTCGGCCGCAAGGCTCCGACCCCGCAGATCCTCGCCGACGTCCCGGTTGTATACGTCGCCTTCGATGTCCTGGGGCTCGGCGGCGGCGCCGGCGATCCGGTCCGGCCCCTCCTGGACGCGCCGCTGACCGAGCGCCGCCGGACGCTCGAAGGGTTGGGGCTGCCGCTCGCCGGCGCCGACGACGGCGCCGGCGGCATTTTCGCCCTCTCGCACCTGACGAGCGCCGACTCCGCCGACGCGCTCGAGGGTGCCTTCAGCGAGGCGCGAGGGCGGCGCAACGAGGGCCTCATGGTCAAGGATCCGGGCAGTCCGTATTCACCGGGTCGGCGCGGGTATGGGTGGCTCAAGATGAAGAAGGCCCTTGCCACCATCGACTGCGTGGTGGTGGGGGTGGAGGTGGGACACGGCAAGCGCCACGGCGTTCTGTCCGACTACACGTTCGCCGTGCGGGACGAGGCGAACGACCGGCTCGTCACGATCGGCAAGGCCTACAGCGGCCTGACCGACGCCGAGATCGCGGAGATGACACGCTGGTTCGAGGAGCACACGGTGAGCCGCCACGGCCGCTACCGCGTGGTTGAGCCGTCGATCGTCGTGGAGGTGGCATTCGACGTCATCCTGCGCTCGCGCCGGCACCAGTCCGGTTTCGCCCTTCGATTCCCGCGCATCGCCCGCCTGCGGCCGGACAAGCCCGCCACGGAGGCGGATACGCTCGAGACGGTCGCGCGCCTGTTCGAGGAGCTGCAGCCCGGGGCCGAGCGCCTGGTGACGGCGGCGGCCCGCGCGGGCTCCGGCGCTCCAGAGCCGTGACGGAATCGACCGAGTCAGCGACGCCGGCCGGCGATAGACTGCATCGCATGCTGGAAGGTTGGGGTGCCGGTGAGCGACCGGTCGCCCTCACCCTGTACACGGACGCGTACGTCGTGCGCGGCACCCTTGTCACCCGGCAGCGCCGACTGTCCGACATCATGAACGAGGCCGAGGAGGACATGCTCGTCCTGGCCGACGTCACCTTCGATCGGTTTGGACATGGCGTTGGCACCCATCAGGCCCCGTTTGCCCAGGTCAACCTCAAGGCCGTCCTGTTTGCTGTGGCCGACACCACGATCGACCCGCAGCCAGAGTTCCGAACGCCCAAGGTCGCCGAGACGGCCCTGATCATCATCCCGCCGTTCGAAATCACCGGCCGCATCCATCTGCTGCCGGCCCGGGAACTTCGCGACGCGCTCCAGGATCTCCACGGGCCGTTCGTCCCGGTGACCGACGCGACCTACTGGTCCGAGTCGGCCGGTGAGGCGGCCCGGACGGCCCCGATGGTGGCCGTCAACCACGCTCGTGCGCAGATCCTGTCGCCGTACTCGAGCGCGGACGGCCCCGCCGAAGGCGAGAGTCCTTCGGGCTGACCCTCAGTCAGCGGTCCGCGGCCGCACCAGCGGTCAGCGGTCGACGGGCAGGTCCAGGCGGTCGCCCCACTCGGGCCAGCCCCCGTCGTACACCGCAACGTCCTCGTAGCCGAGAAGGGCCAGCACGAACGCGAGGCGGGCCGCCGCGACGCCGGACCCGTCATAGACGACGATCCGCCGGCCTCGGATCACGTTTGCCTTGAGGAGCTGGTCCCGGAGCTCGGTCGCGCTCCGGAGTCGATGCGAGCCCGGCACGTGCATCGCCCCGACGGGGACGTTGACGGCGCCGGGGATGTGCCCCAGGCGGCGGGCGTTGCCTTCCAGCCCGCGATACTCGGGCGCCGCCCGGGTATCCACGAGGATCACATCCGGCGAGCCGAGGATTGCCTGCACGTCGGTTCCCGTGAGGCGGATCCTCGAGTTGGCGCGTGGAGTGAAGGCGGCAGCCGCCGGCGGGTAGCTGGCGTTCGAGAGGGGATGACGCTTCTCGACCCAGGCCGGCAACCCGCCGTCGAGGATCCTTGCCGACTCGAACCC
The DNA here is from genome assembly GCA_015661135.1 of Chloroflexota bacterium. Classification (GTDB taxonomy): domain Bacteria; phylum Chloroflexota; class Limnocylindria; order Limnocylindrales; family CSP1-4; genus UBA5189. The sequence continues at coordinate 14,893 of JACVXW010000005.1, read as the reverse complement.
GTAGGCGGCCAGGCTCCACCACGTCCGCGCTGCGTACAGCCCGAGCGTGTCGTCGTAGATGACCAGGCTCGCGCCGTCGCCGATACCTGCCCTCGCCATCGCCGCCGCAAAACGGTCCGGCGCGGCAAGACGAAGTCCGGGCGTCGCATCGACGGAGCCCGAACCTCCTGCGCCGCCCGGCAGTGCCGGGAAGCCGGGCTCCACCAGTTCGCGGCGCCAGTCGATCCAGGCCGCGCCGGGAATGTGCCCGGCCGCGAACGCCGCGCCGCCTGTTCCGTCCGGGCGCCAGCGAACGTCCAGGATCCTGGTCTCTGGACGCCCCAGCTGGTCCGCGAGCCACTCCGGGCTGGCGATCAGTTCGGGCCGCGCGAACCCGCTCGCCGGCACTCGCGCGGGGGCGGTCTGGGGGGACATCGCCGGTATGATACGGCCGTGGTCTCCCCCTTCATGAAGGACGCGGACAAGTTCGTCGCGGTCCGGGACGCACTGCCCGGCCTGGCGTCCGGCATCCACCTCAACACCGGGTCCGTGGGGCCCATGCCGGCCGAAGTCGCGGCCGCCATGGCCGAGATCGACGCGTACGAGCGCAATGTCGGGCGGGCCCATCCCGACTACTACCTCGCGTCGCTCGAGCGGATGGGGGAGGCCCGCGCGGCCCTGGCCGCGGTGATCGGCGGCGACCTCGACGAGATTGCGCTCATGCACGCCACGACGGACGGCATGAACGTCGCGACCTGGGGGCTGGACTGGCGACCAGGCGACCGGGCCGTCACGACGACCCAGGAGCACGCCGGCGCCCTTGGGCCGCTGTACGCGCTTCGGGCGCGGCTCGGCGTGGAGGTCGCGTTCGCCGATGTCGGCGACGGCGGCGATGACGAGCGGACGCTGGCGGCGTTCGATCGGGCGATCACGCCCGGAACGCGCCTCGTCTCCTTCTCCCACGTCCTGTGGTCCACTGGCGCGGTTCTGCCCGTCGCCGCGATCGGCGCCATTGCCCGCGAGCGGGCCGCCGTCGTGGTCGTGGACGGAGCGCAGGCGGCGGGCGCAGTGCCCGTGTCCGTGCGTGACCTGGGCGTGGACGCCTACGCGGTCCCCGGGCAGAAGTGGCTCCTGGGACCGGAGGGTATGGGTGGCCTCTACGTGGCACGCGCCGCCTGGGAGCTTCTCCGGCCTGCCTTCACTGGCCACTACTCGCTCGCCTCGTATGACTCGTCGGGTGGGGCGTCGTGGCACCCGAATGCCCGACGGTACGAGGCGTCGAACTGGCATCGGCCGTCCGTCGTGGGGATGGGTCGCGCGATCGGCTGGCTGTCCATGTTCGTCGGTCTCGACTACGTGCACCGCCGAGGTCCGGCGCTGGCGCGCCGCGCCGCGGATGCCCTCGCGGCGATCCCCGGGGTGGCCGTGCTGACCCCGCGGCACCAGATGGCGACGCTCGTGACGTTCCGGGTCGGCGGCTGGCCGGCCCAGGCTGCGCTCGATGAACTGGGCGCCCGGGTCTTCGCGATCGCCCGGACCATCAAGGCCCTGGACGCTCTCCGGATCAGCGTCGGCTTCTTCAACTCGGAGGACGAGCTGGACCGCTTTGTCGAGGCGGTGAGATTGCTCGCCGGGCACACACCCGAGTCGCTGCCGCCGCGACGCACGCTGGCAATCTTCGGGGAGCAGTGATACCGCCGCCGCGCCGCTCGTGGCTTGCCATCCGGTGGCGGCAGTTCCGCAACGCTCCACGACCGGTCGTCCGGGCCGTGTCGGCGAACCTCGCCGTGGCCACCATCCTCGGCGTCGCGTATCTCGCCTACGACGTCGCCCTGACGCGGGGATTCCGCCTGCCCGGCGGGGACCTGCGTGCCTTCTTCGTGGCGCTCGACGTGGTCATCGTGGTCGTACTGGGGAGCGTGATCACGTACCGGATCGTCCCGTTGCCCAGCGGGTCTGCCGACCGGGTGACCCGAACCGGGTGGAGCGCCGCGCTGGGGTTCTTCGCCGCAGTCCCGATCGCCTATCTCGTCCTCGTGGTCGTCAGCCAGATCCTCAGGCCGCTCCTGACCTGACGGAATCGCCGCGCCAGGGTCAGGTTGCCCGCACCCGTGGTGCGTGGGGGCACCCCTGCATCGCTCCAGCCGCAGCAGGGGAGTTGGCAGGCGGTTTCGGGCCGCGGTATCGTTGCCGCGGTTCGGTCGGCCTCCTCCGGCCCCAGCTGGGATCACGGACCTCGAGTCAATGGACGAGCATCATCACCTCGCGCTGCCCAAGCTCTACGGGGCTCCGGCCTACGCCCGAGCGGTCCCCCAGGTGATCACGACGTCGCGCCCGTTCGATCCGGACGACCTCCCGCTGGTCGCGGAGATGTCCGAGGAGGATCAGGACGAGTTCGGCGCCGCGCTCGACGGGAACCCGCCGTCCGGACCCGACGCCACAGTGAGGTCGGAGGCGAGCCTCCGACCGCGCCCGTTCTCGCTCAGGCGACTGGCGGATCGCCTGCGGCGGTCCAGCCGCTGACGAAATGGTCTCAACCCGCTTGCCTGGTGCGCTCTGGGTCGCGGTGTAGGATCGCGGCGGGGGAGTAGCTCAGCGGTGAGAGCAGCCGTCTTATACACGGCCGGTCCCTGGTTCGAATCCAGGCTCCCCTACCAGCCCCGGATCTGCGAGGCCCGGGTCGCGGCGATGCCGGTCGCTTCCTAGAGGGCCGCGCGAACCAGGCGGATCACGCGGTCGCGGCGATCGGCATCGAACGAACGCTGCGGCGGCAGGGACGCGATCCAGGCGGCCACCTGGTCCGGCGCGATGTAGGCGCAGCTGGCGGAGCGCACCACGACGGGATCGGTCCCGACGACCGCCGCGTAGACCTTGACCACGTGATCCGCATCCTCGCCCGAGAACCACGCCCGGACACGCTCGGCATCACGGCTCGCACGCTCGAGCGGGTGGTCGATCCTCCGGATCTGCCCGTCCGCAACCCGGACCTCCCAGCTGCGAGCGCCGCGCGAAACGACCGCCCGGGCCGGCGGCAGCTCCTCGATGACGGCGGCGCCGAAGGGGCCCACCACGACCTCCGGCAGGACCCGACTGCCGTCCGGCAGGCGGACGAGCGTGGCGACGGCGTAGTCGTCGGAGATCCCCCCGGCAGCCCGGACGGCCGGTGTGACCCGGTGGCGGCGCGCCCTGATTCGTCCGACGGCCGACCCGACGCGCAGGACGCCGAGGAGCCCGAGCACCGCTGGAGCGATGAGCCCAAGCCCCCAGGCAAGCGCCCCGACAACCAGCTGCGCCGTACTGGCGCGCCCGCTCGGGGTGAACTGCCCCAGGAAGCCGGTAGCCAGAACGAGCCACGCGAGCAGCGTCGCGCCGGCGATGAGGAATGCCCCGACCGCGAGAGCGCGGACCTCCGAGAGCCGCCTCGGATCGCCCGCGACGGGTCCGCTCGGCACGATCACCTGCATGCGCCCGATCGTACGCCCGTCCTGCTGCGGAGGGAATGATCCGTTGGTTCCCTGCGGCTCGGCGAGTGGGCCATCCGCGGCCGGGGGGACCATCGGAGAAACCGGGCCCGATGAGCCTGCCGCGCGCCGGGCGTGGGCCGCTGGTCAGGGGTCCGGGTGACCGCCGTACCATTGAATCCCCACGCCACCCCGCCGATCCTTCGAGCGAAACGGGCGACCTGCGCCCGAGCCGAGGACTCAGCGTGGCAATCCAGCGAGCACGTGCGCGAGATGGCCGTGCCAGGGAGCTGATCGCAGCTGCCCTTGGCGCGACGCTGCTCCTGCTTGCGTTCGGCCTGCCCGCGCTCGGCGCTCCGATCGGACCCACCAAGCTCCTTCTTCCCGAAGTCAGCCCGCGGGCAGCGGACTCCGCCACCTCGATTGCCTTCACCGTGACGTACCGAAACGCCCACGCCCTTCCGCCCGAGTACGTTCGCGTCTCTGTCGCGGGTCGAACGCTGCCGATGACCGGCAACGGCACGGACTGGAAAGCCGGTGTGACCTTTACGGTCTGGGCGTCCCTCCCGCCCGGCGCGCACGCCGTACGGTTCGAGGCTCGCGACGCCGAACGATTCGCGGATGCGCTCGACGCGGGAACGGTGGTCATTGCCGCCGCGCCCACGCCCACTCCATCGCCGCCCGCGCCGCCGCCCACGCCCACGCCCACTCCGTCGCCGACGCAGCCGCCGCCCGCGCCCACGCCCACTCCATCGCCGACCGCGCCGCCGCCCGACCCGACCGCCCGGCCGCCGGCGCCGGACCCTGACCCGACCGCGGCTCCGACGTCGAGTTCGTCACCGAATCCAGCTGCGCCCGCGTCGACGTCGGTCCCCGCGGCCACACCCGCTTCCGACGGAGCGGCCTCCGGCGTCCCCGGCACAACCGGTGCGACCACTGGCGGCACAGCGCCGGGCGGGACGGGTCCGGGCAACTCCCACACCACGGGCGGCCCGGGTGGCACCGATGATCCCGGCGGCTGGGGTATCGGAATTGGCGGCGGCAGCGGCAGCGATGGCGGCACAGGATCGGGCGCTGGTCCGGCAGCCGGATACCCGTTCGGCACGGGCGAGTCTCCAGCGGCGGGCGAGGCGGCCGGGGAGGCGGAGGGTCCAGGAGCAAGCGCCGCTGACGGCGGGGCGGGAGCCGCCGGCGCGGGCGGTGGTGCCGGTTGGTTCTCAGCCGTGGCGAACAGCAACCTCGTGGCCCTCGGTCTTGCGGAACCGGGCCGGCTCGACGGGGTCACGACCGTGTTCGGCTCACTTGCCGTCACGACCTGGATGGCGTTCACCATCTTCAACAAGCGGCGCCGCGACGGCGAGCCGCCGGCAGCCGACGCCGTGCTCCATGCGGCCGCGGCAACCGGCGTCGGGATCGGGGTTGGGCACGCGCTGGCGTCGGTCGCGGTCGTGCCCGAGGACCCCGAGGCGTTCATGCCCCGCTGGCGACGGCCCTCGCTCATCGAGGCGCGCAAGGTGGACCCGGTAAGGACGGCCGTTCCCGATCGACCGCGGCTCGCGTTTGGATTCGCGACCGGCGGTCCCGGTTCCGCGGAGCGCCGTCTCGTCCGGTACGCGGTTGCCCAACTCCTCGACCGACCCGACGAATTCCGCGGAACGCGGATCGGAGAACTCACGGCCCAGGACGAGGTCGAGGTCAAGGAGCGATCGGGCGCCTACTGCTTCGTCGTCTGTCCCGACGGCCGGGAGGGCTGGGTGCACCGGACGACACTCGGTGACATCGTCGACATGGTGGCCACCGGTCGAGCCGGGTACGGTGCAGCCGACGATTCGATGGACGGCGAGAATGCCCTCGCGGCACTCCTGACCGCGCGCGGGATGCGCTAGCCCGAGCGACCCCCGGCAGCGCGGACGCCGCCTGTCCGACGCGCCGGCACAGGCTCCTTCCGCAGCACGAGGATGTGCTGGTGGGCGATGTTCGGCACGTAGACGTTCGGGTAGCCGTACGGCCGCAAGCGCGTACCGGCCTGGTACCAGACCACGTCGCCCTTCGGGATGAGCCCTGCGCCAGCTGCGCGCGCCGCGAGATCGGAGCCGGTGAACAGGTAGCGGCCACCCTGGTAGGCATCGCGGACGATCAGCACCGCGTACCGGCCCGGAACCAGGACGCGGTGAATCTCGCCGAGGATGTCGGTCATCGCGTCGAGGAACGCCGGGTAGTCGGCGGCGTTGGCGAGGTCCGCCGGATCGTCCGTGATCATCGCGTAGTCCGTCCGCCGGTTCGACCAGGCCTCCGAGATTGCGCCGCCTGACATCGTCATCGGCAATTGGACGTTATAGGGCGGATCCGTCGCCACGAACTGGACGCTCGCGGCCGGGATCTCCCGCAGGAGCAGCCGCGCATCCCCAACTCGCATCTCACATCCGGACGGATCGAAGGTTCGCTCGCCGCCCGGGTCCTGTGCCCCGAGGTCTGCGAGTGGTTTCGCCGCCGTGAGCGCGGCTGCCGCGACCGATCGATAGACCTCCGTCCAGCGGGGTGACAGCTCGATCCCGATCGCCCGGCGGGGTCCCCGAGCCATCGCGGCTCCCAGGAGCGTGCCGCCCACCCCCGCGAACGGGTCGACCACGAGCTCGTCGGGCTTGGTGAAGAACTCGATGAGCCGGGCCATCAACCGTGGCGGCTTGTTCGCGCCGTGCGCGCGCCGCGCCGCATGACCGAGCTCGGACGGGTACGCCGTCGTCCAGACCGACTTCGTGAAGTACAGCCACTCCTCCCCGCTCAGCTCGTTGAGCTTGTTGCGGGGGTGCGGTGCTCGTCGCTGCTCGGCCACCCGCGCAGCCTACGCGACAGAGATCGCCGCCGGAGGACCCGGTCCATTGCGGCGACACGGACGAGGGCGAGACGAGGCGCCTGGCGGATCGATCGTCTCGGCGTGTGGCACGATGCGACCATGCCGGCGAGGGTGCGCAGCGAACGCTTTGTTGGCCGTGAGCGGGAGATCACCCGGATCGCGGTCGCGTTGGAAGCCGCAGCCGACGGGCGGAGCCGTCGGATCCTGGCGTCCGGCCCAGGCGGTATCGGCGTCAGCAGGCTCGTGGACGAGAGCATCCGGCGCGTGGGACGCCTCGCCGAGCCGTTCTCGATCCTGCGCTGGCGATCCGTCGCGGGCCGGTCAGGGGAGCCGTATGCACCCGCAATCGAGGGGCTTCGGCCGTTCCTAGGCGGACTGACGGACGTCGAACGCCGGCGAATCCTGGGACCGGGCTCGGAAGCCCTCGGTCCGCTCCTGCCGCCGGGCGCGGGCGTCGAGCGCCCGGCCGGCGTCGTGCCGCTCCGGGTGAGCGCGGATCGGCGTGCGGCCTGGCTCGCGGAGGCCGTCCTCGGGATGCTCGAGCGGGCGAGCGAGCAACGCCCCGTCCTCCTCGTCCTGGAGGATCTCCATCTCGCCGACGCCGCAACCCGCGACCTCGCGGTCTTCCTGTGCCGCGTGGCCCGGCCGTCCCGACTCTGCATCATTGCGACCTACGGGACGGACCGGCTGGTCCATGGCCACCCACTCCTCGGCGACCTCGCGTCCATCGCCGACGCCGCCGATCCACCCGAGCGCCTGGATCTGCAGCCGCTGCGCCGCGATGAGCTCGCGGACCTCGTAGCCGCGATCGAGGGTGCGCGGCCCACGGCGTCGCGCCTGCTCCTCGCGGCCGAACGATCAGGGGGCAATCCACTCCTGGTGGAGGAGGTGCTCGCGGCACGCCGGGAGCTGTCCGGCGTCTCGCTGGGTTCCTCCCTGGACGAGTTGATCGCGGCACGGCTGGCGCTCCGCAGCCCGGAATGCCGACGGACGCTCCGCCTGCTCGCGCTGGCCGGGGAGCCGATGCGACGCGAGGCGCTCCAGCACGTTGCCACCGCATTCGAGGCGGACGCCGTCGGCCTGCCGCCGCGATCCACGGGCAGACCACGTCACGGTGCCGATGGCCTGGACGCCGACCTTCGGGCCGGACTTGACGAGGGGATCGAGACGGCCTTCGTCACGGTGCAGGCCGACGAGACCGTCGAGATCCGCCACGAGCTGGTGGCCATGGCCATCGCTGCCGATCTCCTGCCCAACCAGCGCCGCCGGTATCACGTCGCATTCGCGACGTCGGTCGCGGATCGGCCGGGCGCCCGCGCCCGCCACTGGCTCTCTGCACACGAGACCCAGGCCGCGCGTAACGCGCTCCTGGAGGCATCCGCTGCGGCACTCGCCGTTGGCGCGGCCGCCGATCAGCTGGCGATGGTCGAGCTGGCGCTCGAACTCGGGGCGGCCGAGACCGGGGACCGCGCGCTGACCGGCCGGCTCCTCCTGGACACGGCCGACGTGGCGCTTGCAGCCGGACGCCCGGACCGCGCCCTGGCGTATCTCGAGTCGGCGGCGTCGCGCTTCGCCGAGCGCGAGGATCGGGCGCTGATGGCGGGCCTCCACGAGCGCCTCGGGCGCGTGGCACGATCGCTCGGCGACCACGATCGGGCGCTCTCGGAGCACAGACGCGCTGCATCTCTCGCGCCCGCGGGCTCGAGCGGGCTCCGGGCTCGTGTCCTGGGATCACTTGCCCAGACGCTCATGCTGGAAGGCCACTTTGCGGAGGCCGAGACCATCGCCCGGCAGGCGATCGACGTCGCTCGTACGGTCGGGGTGGAAGCGCGCGCGGCCGAGGGTCACGCGACCTGCACCCTTGGAATCGCGCGCGCCTGGGGTGCCGCGCCGGCCGATGCGATCGGGCTCCTGGAGCGCGCGCGCGATATCGCAGCCGAGGTGGGCGACGCCGACGACTGGTTCCGGGCCACGCTCAACCTGACGACGGCGCTCACGCTCCTGCACCGAGGGGAAGAGGCGATCAACGCGACCATGGACGCGATCGAGCGGGCTCGCCGGGACGGCGTCGAGGCGGTCTACGGGAACGCGCTCCGCGGCAACGTCGCCGAGGCCCTCTTCCTGACCGGGCGCTGGGCCGAGGCGCGCGACGGGGATCACGCGGCCCGCCTGCTCGGCCGTCGCCTGCTCGAGCTTCGCAACGCGCCCGATCCGCAGTCGGTGGTCCCGGCGAGTCGGGCGGCGGCGTCGTTTGCGCTGTGGCGCGGCGACCTGGGCGACGCGAGTCGCGCCGCGGAGCTCGGCTGGTCCGCGGTCCGAGACTCGGAGGATTGGGTCCAGGCCGCACGCACCGCCGCGACCTATCTCGAGGTCCAGGCGGCCATCGTCGCGGACGCGCACGACCGACGGGCGCTCGCGGAACTGGCCGAGGCGCGCCAGAATGCGACCCGGACGCTTGCCCAGGCGGAGGCGATCCTGCGCTCGAGCGGGGTCCCGGCGGATGCGGCCAGCCGCGGCGAAGCGGAGGCCCAGCTGGCGACGGCGCGCGGCTATGCGGCGCGGATCGACGGGCGCGATTCAGCCGACCAATGGGCCGCGATCGCGGCGTCCTGGGACGCCCTGGGCGATCCGTATCAGGTGGCCCGCGCCCGCTGGCGGCAGGCCGAGGCCGCACTCCCGGCGAAGGATGCCCGGGAGGGCCGAGCCATCGCCCGCGGCCCGCTCCTCGAAGCCGTCCGAATCGCTCGCGAGCTTGGCGCCGGGCCCTTGCTCCGCAACCTGGAGGAGCTGGCCCGGCGGGCCCTGATCACGCTGCCGTCCGTGCCCGCGACGGAGCCGCCCGGCGGGCCGGCGGCGGTGATGGGTTCGGGTCCCGGGTCGGCCGCGTCCCTCGTGCCGGCCGGACCGATCTCCTCGGGCATGCCCGGCTCGCCCGGGACGACCAACGGCCATGGCCCCCGGCCGCGCGAGGTGGCCATCGAGCCGCGGGCCGCCGGCGGGATCGCAGAAGCGTTCGTCGGACCGCCCGAGGCCCGTCCGGACGCGGCATTCGGACTGTCAAACCGCGAGCGCGAAGTGCTCAGCCTGATCGTCCTGGGCCGGACCAACCGCGAGATCGGCGAGCGGCTCTTCATCAGCCAGAAGACCGTCGGCGTCCACGTGGGGAACATTCTCTCCAAGCTCGGCGTGTCCGGCCGCGTGGAGGCGGCAATGGTGGCCGTGCGCCTGGAGCTCGTCCCGAACCGCGGCTGAGGCACCTTGGAGCGGAAAAGGAACGAGACCCGGAGGAGGGTCCGGATCTCGTTCGAGGTGCCGTCCGGCAGGAGGGTGCCGGATCAGACGCGAAAGGTGGACTGGTCCCTAGGACCAGCGCTTCATCGCCGCCTCGACAAGCGCGATCGCCGCGAGGGGAGAAACTGCGAGAGCCAGGTGCCAGGCTCGCTGGATTCGGTGCTTCATGTGTTGGGCTCCCTGAGCTTTGGATGCATTCCACCGGTATTCCCACCGGGTCGCCCATCCTGCAGAACCCGAGGCGTGCCCTCAATCCGGCCAAAGTACGGGTGGGGGGAGGACCTTCGGGTGGTCCGGTGCGGTCCCGATCCGCACTCGACGCCACCGGAGCCGACCGCTCCGGCCCACTTCCGTCCCGCGGACGATAGGGACCGCCGCTTAGCTGCGACTTATCCGGTGCGACCCGGCACCGATTCAGGGTGCCGATCCGGGGTTACGCTGCGCGAGTGAACCCGCAGATCTGCTACGCAGACGCGTACGCTCGCGAGGTCGATGGCCGGGTCGTCGCGTTGGACACGACCGCCGCGGCCCCGATCGTCGTCCTCGACACCACGGTCTTCTATCCCGGCGGCGGCGGCCAGCCACCGGATCGGGGGACGCTGCTGCGGGCCGCCGACGGCCGGTCCTGGACGGTCACGGCCGCACGAAAGGTCGGCGGCGAGATCGTCCATGAACTGGAGGCGGGCGCGGAGCCGCCACAGGTCGGCGATCTCCTCCGGGTTGACATCGACTGGGCCCGTCGCCACGCGCTCATGCGAACGCATACGGCCCTCCACGCCCTGTGCGGCGTCGTCTGGCGCGACTATCGGGCGCTCGTCACCGGCGGCAACATGGAACCCGGGGCGGGCCGGATGGACTTCGAATTCGAACGGATGAGCGGCGACCTCGTCGGCGAGATCGAGGCCTCGGTCAACGCGGAACTGGCCCACGAGCGCGAGGTCCGGGTCAACGTCCTTCCGCGGGACGAGGCCTTCGCCATCCCCGACCTGATCCGGACGAAGATCAACCTCCTACCGCCCGGAATCGAGCAGATTCGGACGATCGAGATCGTGGGCCTGGACCTCCAGGCAGATGGCGGCACGCACGTGGCCAACACCCGCGAGGTCGGCGGCATCCGGGTAACCGGCTACGAGTCCAAGGGCCGGATCAACAAGCGCATCCGGATCGAGCTCGCCGACCCCGCGTAAGGCGTGGCGTGCCCAGACGAGCGTGTGGGATGCAGCCCGGTTACTCGTGCTGCCCCGGCAATCCTGGCTTGCGACC
>JACVXW010000005.1:0-4020 GCA_015661135.1 Chloroflexota bacterium | reverse complement strand
ACGGACGACGGCCGCGACCGTCGAGATCCGCCGGACTTCGCGGTCGTGACGCGGGCGTCGAGCGTGGCCGGGCCGGGCGATGTGCCCCGTTCGGGTACCTGGGCGGGCTCTGCCGCCGCCAGAACCTGGCGAGTGCTCCCTGGGGGAGCGTTGGCCATGAAGCCGCGCCGGGCCGCGAACGTGTTCGCCTCCGTCGTGGCCGCGATCGACGAAGGGTGCCCCGGCACCTGCAAGCAGCCGGTCGCCTACTCGCCCCGCGTCGCGACGACCGAGAACGACAGCGGAACGCGGCCGCGGTCCTCGGGCCGGATGTCACGGTGGCCGGCCCACCAGTCCACCGGGTGCTCCGCCACGCGCTCCAGGCGCAGGCCGGCGCCGAGCAGTGCTGTCACGATCTCGCCGAGCGTCCAGGCACGGGCGAACTTCCAGCTCTGGTCGTCCTCGGCGAGGGACAGGCGATCGATGTACTCGGGCGCCCAGCCTTTCGAGGCCTCGGGGCCGCCGAAGTAGTCGTAGTCGGTGGCAACCCAGCGGCCGTCCTCATCGGCGTCGAACAGCCACTCCGCGGGGTGCCCGTCGAAGATCACGAGGCGGCCCATCGGGGAGAGGAGGCGCCGCAGGACCGCGGCCCATGCGTCCAGATCCTGGAGCCAGATGATCGCGCCACGGCCGGTGTAGACGAGGTCCGCCGTGCCGTCCAGCTCGTGCGGCGCGTCCAGGACGTCTGCCTCGACCCAGCGAGCCGGCGCACCCGTCGCGGCCGTCAGCCGGGCGGCCAGGTCCAGCATCCGGGTACTGATATCCACGCCGATCACCTCGTCCGCGCCCAGGTTCCAGAGGGAGAGGGTGTCCCGCCCGCCGGCGCACTGGAGGTGGATCGCCCGCCTGCAGCGGCCATGCAGGTCGCCGATCAGGTCATGTTCCACGGGGAAGAGGTTGGAGCCGCCGCCGCGGATAAGCTCGACTGCCTCGTCGTACCAGCCTTCGTAGCGTTCGGCCGCCTCGTCCCAGGCGGACCGGTTCGCGGCGTGCATCGCCCGGACGTCGGCAGCCTCGGCGGGCGAGGCGGGACGCACATTCGAGGTCCGCGGCGCATCGGTCGTGGATTCCGGATCGGTCATCGCGTGGCCGAGTCTAGCCCCGTCCGCGCCCCGGGCCCTTCCTGCTAGGCTCGGGGGCGTGCCTCCCCTGGACGGTCGAGTCGCCATCGTCACCGGTGCCGGATCCGGAATCGGCCGGGCTACGGCCCTCCGGCTCGCGGCCGACGGCGCCGCCGTGGGCTGCGTTGGCCTCGGAGCCGGCGCGCTCGACGAAGTCGCGACGGCGATCCAGGCGAGCGGTGGCCGGGCCGTCGCGGCGGTGGCTGACGTGACCGATCGCAACGCCGTCGAGGCGGCCACGGCACGCGTGACCCGGGAGCTTGGTTCGGTTGGAATCCTCGTGAACAACGCCGGGATCCCCGGCGAGGGTCGCTTCATCGACGTTCGGTTCGAGGATTGGCAGCGTGTCCTGGATGTCCACGTGACCGGCGCGTTCCACGCGACCCAGGCCGTGCTGCCCGCCATGATCGAGGCCGGCTGGGGACGGATCATCACGATCGCCTCGGAGGCTGTCTGGCTGGGCCACACGAGCGTCCAGTACGCCACGGCGAAAGCCGCGCTGGTCGGGTTCACTCGATCCCTGGCCCGGCAGGTCGCCGGCTCCGGCGTCCTCGTCAACGCGGTCGCGCCGGGGCCCGTGGAGACGCCGATGCTGTTCGCCAACGAGCCCGCCGAGATCGAGCGCGAGCGGGCTACGGTGCTGCTGGGACGTTTCCTTGTCCCGGAAGAGATCGCGGCCTCGATCGCCTTCCTGGCAGGTCCCGGCGGCGACGCCTATGTCGGGCAGGTCCTGTCGCCCAACGGCGGCACCGTCTTTCCGGGCTGATGGGCGAGAACGCGGCCGGCGGGCCGAGCCACGCGGCCGCCGCCGACACGCCCGCGATCCGGGCGGTGGTCCAGAGCGGCGTCCAGCACCGAGTCGTCGTCATCGAGCCGGCACGGACCGCCGAGGAGGCTGCCGAGCGCCAGGGGATCCCGCTCGCCGCGCTCTTGCGGACGATCGTGGTCCGGCGTGGCGAGGACGACTACCTGTTCGTGCTGGTCCCCGCCGGCCGGCGTTTCGACTGGCCGAAGCTCCGCGGGCACCTGGGCGTTTCCAGGATGTCGCTCCCGGATGCCGACGAGGCGCGCGAGGTCACGGGCTACGTCCGGTACACGATCACGCCGTTCGGGTCCACGCGGGCCTGGCCGGTCATCGCCGACGCCGCCATGCTCGGGGAGCCGCTTGTCGCGATCGGTGGCGGCGCCCACGGCGTCAACCTCCACCTCGCGCCGGCAGATCTCGTGTCCGCGCTGCGCGCGGAGGTCGTTGATGTCACGCAGCCGGAGGCGACGCCGGCGGACCCGGATCGCGGGGCCACGCCGCCGGCCTGAATCCGGCCCGGTTATCCGCCCGGCGTCGAGCGGCGGATGAAGTCCGCGAGGTCCGCGGACTGGCGGACCCGCGACGGTTCGTGGACGTACATCATGTGGCCCGCCTCGTAATGGGCGAACTCGAGGTTGCCGCGCAGGGCAGCCGGGATCGGCAGGTGGGCGGCGACGTGCTCGGCGGCGAAGTGGGGCGTGGCCCCGTCGTAGTAGCCACACGCAATGTGGACCCGGAGGTGGGGGTTGGCCCGCATGGTCTCGCCCAGCTGGTCCACCACCGAGACGGACCGCCCTTCGAACTCCTTGTAGGACCACTTCTCGTGGGTTGGCCCGGACAGGATCTCGTACGGCAGGTCGTTTTCGTAGCCGAGCTCGTCCCGGACGTACTGGTTCAGGGCGGCGGTGTACGGGCCCAGGATGTGGGAGTAGGAAGCATCGGCCGAGAAGTGCTCCCGGCCGCCGTCCGGTTCCGCTGCCGTGAACCGGGCGTCCAGGCGGCCGACGCTGAGTCCCTGGTCGCGTAGCAGTTCGGTGAAGAAGCGGACGTGCTCGAGGCGCAGGTTCACGCGATCCACGTAGTCGCGGCGAAGCCCGGTGAGCCGGGCGATCTTCGCGACGGCGGCGCGGCGCTCGGCCGGCGAGAGGCGGTGCCCCCGAGCGAGAACGCGCGGGTAGTCGTCCGCGGCGTAGGCCTCGGCTTCATCGAGGACCTCGCGGAGCGTCCGCCCCGGGTGCTTGCCGTGGTAGTGGGCAACGGCTGCGTAGGTAGGGAGATACAGGGCGTATGGGAGTTCGTTGCCCTCGCTGAACACGATGGTCCCAAGATCGAGGACTGACGAGACGAGGATGATCCCGTTGAGGTACATGCCGTGGCGCGCCTGGAGGTAGCCGGCCAGCCCGGCGGCGCGGAGCGTCCCGTAGGACTCGCCGGCCAGGAACTTCGGGGACATCCAGCGTCCGTTGCGCGACGCCCAGAGCCGGATCACTTCGCCGACGGATTCGATGTCGCGGGTGAAGCCGTGGTAGTCGGCAGGCTTCTCGCCGTCGATGCTTCGCGAGTAGCCCGTGGCGACCGGGTCGATGAAAACGAGGTCCGAGTGAACGAGGAGGCTCTCGAGGTTATCGACGAGGTCGTAGGGCGGCGGCACGGCGGCGCCGACGTCGCCGCTGACGACGCGTCGCGGCCCTAGCAGGCCCAGGTGCAGCCAGACGCTGGACGAGCCCGGCCCGCCGTTGAAGGCGAAGGTCACCGGCCGCTTCCGGCGGTCGGCGCCATCGAGCGTGTAAGCCGTGATGAAGACGGTAGCCCTGGCCTTGAAGCCCGCCGCCTTGCCGTCCTCGACGACCTCCTCGCGGAGGACGATCCGGCCCGTCCACGACGTGTAGGCGAGCTTCTTCCGGCCGATCGTGAGCGTGTGCTTCCGCTCGACGAGGTCGTCGGTGGGATCTGCGGGCTTCGGCGTCTCGGCGGCCACTGGTTTCCCGGGCGCGTCCGCCTTCGAGGCGGCGGCCCCGGTCGTGGCGGGCGTCGCGGGCGACTCGTCGGCCATCT